>JAATFH010000220.1 GCA_015655315.1 Terriglobales bacterium | reverse complement strand
TCGCATTTCGGCGCCGGCGTAACCAAAAAAGTTGAAGTAACTAAAAAACTGGTCCCAGATACTCTCCAGATCATAGGGTGATCGACCGAGAACGAATCCTGCAATGGCGTCGTGTATGACCGCTTCCACGGCACTCGGTAGATAAAAGGTTTCGCCCAGGCCCACGAATCCGTCATCGGAATAGACCCGAACCCAGAGCACATGCGGAAGCGCTGTATGCCGAATTGTCTCGATCTTAACGACCTGCATCTCGCCTCCAGGCGCTTCGATGAGTGCCGCTCCGCCTGCCGTAACTAGTTGGCAAGCTCGCCGGAATCGGTGGGAGACCTGCCCAACAATTCGCGGTTACCCATCATTTTTCACTGGAACTAAGGGGACAGTAGTTCAATGGATCTCAATCTAATTCCAAGCCGCCCGAAATATTCAGGCGGTTTGCAGTTACATAAGACGCCGTCTGACTTGCCAGCCATACGATTCCTTCTGCCACTTCCTCGGGCGTGGTTCGGCGCCTGAGCGGGATATCGACGGTGCGCGAATGCATATGGGTTTGCAGATCCACTCCCGCCGCCGCGGCGTTTGCCTCTTCTGTAGCACGCTGCATCGGCGTGTCCATGCGTCCCGGTGCTATCGCATTTACGGTAATGCCATATACACCCAGAGCAGCAGCCGCCGTACGCGTGATGTAGTCCACGGCTGCCTTGGAGGTGGCATACGATGTGTAGTTTGTCAGCGTCATGCGGGTCGCGGGGGACGATACATTGATGATTCGACCGCCTCCAGAATCTTTCATTACCTTTGCGGCGGCCTGAAGAAGAAAGAAGAGAGCCTTTACATTTACCGCGAATACCTTGTCCCACTCTTTTTCAGTTACATCCAGCAGGGACTCGACGGAGGAGACAGCAGCATTGTTCACCAGAACATCGAGTGTTCCGAGTTGTGTGACCACCTGTTGAACTATATGGTGAGGCGCTCCAGAGGATGCGATATCGGAAATAATCGAAATGCATTCGCTGCCGTTATCTTGTAGTTCTTTGAGGGTGTCGCTCAAAGAGACTTCATTCATGTCTACCAGGGCGATTTTCGCGCCCCGGCGGGCGAACGCTAAAGATGTTGCCCTGCCGAGCCCTTGCCCGGCTCCCGTTACAAGTACCGTTTTCCCTTTAAGGGATGAATATTCTGATGTCATAGGCGTTTTCAGCGATCAATGTAGATGCAGAGAGTCGAATGAAAATGAATTGAGATACATCTCATATCAATCTCTCCGTGTGAATAAAACCTGCGCACTCATGCCTCCAGGGCAACATGCGAGTTTTGAAAACGAAATGCTAACTGTCATGTCTTCGATTGTCAACTAAATAGTTGACAATCGAAAAGCAATCAATATATTCAGGTGTGCAGATGAAATGCGCAACGATTTAAGGGTAATTACCCTAGCGTGAGAAACGAGGGAACGGTTTGCACAATGCAACGAGATTATCAGGAAGGACAGTGGCGATTTCTGGAGGATGCGGTGATATCGGTCAGGCTACAGCGCGCCGTCTTGCGGAGGAAGGCGCTCGTGTCGTTCTTCTCGACCGTGTTTCGAAAGATGTTTTAGCCGCTGACCTTTCGAACAATGAGCAAATCGCATATTTGTACTGCGATGTAACGAACCGCGATTCCGTCGCTGCAGCCTTGACCACATTGGTTGAGCTCTGCGGACGTCTCGACGTGGCGATAGCCAATGCCGGCATGGTCGCCAATGAGCGATTCCTCGATCTGGAACCTGCAAATCTGCGAGCGACAATGGAGGTTAATTTCTATGGAGCCTTCAATTTTGCGCAATTGGCGGCGAGGTTGATGGTTTCTCAACCTCTGTCCGACCGAGGGATAAGGGGAAAGATTCTTTTTACGGGAAGCTGGGTGCAGGATATGCCTTTTCCGCAGGGCACATCGTATATCTCCAGCAAAGCGGCACTGAAAATGATGGCGATGGTCATGGCTCAGGAACTAGCGCATCAAGGTGTGCGCGTAAATACGTTGGCCCCCGGTATCGTCTACGCGGGGCTTAGTAAGAAACTGCACGACGCTGATCCGGATTTCCGGGGGCGCGTTGCCGCTGCAATTCCACTGGATGAAATGCAGAGCGCGGAATCAGTTGCTGATGCGTATGCGTTCCTCTGCAGTAGCGACTCGGACTATATGACAGGGGCTTCCCTGCTGGTCGATGGTGGGGCTACGCTCGTCAAAAGATCCTGATCGTTCCTGGGCGCGTAAAGTCTGATCATCCCTGCAGCTGGATGAGAGGGCTCCAGATAATCGGCTCGGCGCACTGAGCGCCCAGACGCTTAATAACGAAACGTATTTGATCCCCTTGATGAACCGAAATATCTTTCACCGAGTAAGACATCGGAGAACCGAAGGCTGGAACGGTAGCCCATCCCGATGTTGGCCAGATTTGCGCACCGTTCTGTTCAATTCGCACCGAAACAGTGAAGGTCGATTCAGCGCTCGGATCTTTTTGTACCTGACCGGAAAGGCTGGCTACGCCATTGCCGGAAAAAACAAAGGTTCTCGCGATCTCAGCGCTAGCAGAGGGTTGCGCCCATATCCGGCCTATTCGTCCGTAGCCAGATCCAGACCAGAAACCTTCATATCCTTTGCTTTGCCACGTCATCTCTTCGTAGGTGCGCTCATCGAACGACTGCTCATACCTCCATCCGTTCCCTCCCTGCGTGGGCCCGAACTCACCGAGTGGATCGTGAGTTTCAGCGTCGCCTGGAATGGGCTGAGCTGCGATCAATTCGCTTTTGTTGGCGTCTCCGTCGACAGTCCTGACCTCATATTTAGAGGCAATTTCATGGCGTGCCGTTGTCGAATGGTCGAAGAAGAATGTGCCGGTAGCCGACTTCCCGATGACGACTCCATTCTTCAAAACTTCATAGCGGGAGATCCACCGATTCCCGCGTGGCGCAGTCCATGCCACCTCAATGCCCTGAATTCCAAGATTCGTGCCTACACGTTTTGTCACGTTTGAAGGAGGTTGAGGGGTGGTCTTGTCAATCCCTGATCCCGGATAGTCGGCCAGGTTCAGCATGATAAGCTCGCCCGGATCGACCCGGGGTAGAGTAATACCGTCTCGCATCAACTCCGCACCAGAACTCCTTTTATGTGTTTTGGAGAGATACGTCTGAGCGTCGTAGATCAAGTCGGGCTGAAGGCCATTGGGAAAGATGACGACTGGACTTTCCAATCCAGGCTCAAGTCGAATTGGCTTAGAGAGCTTTGCATACTTGAACCCCAATGCGTCGACCGGGGCCTGAGCCATGTCCAGAGTGGCCGAGGCGAGTACAGTGTTGTCCGCCGCCCGAACCAACATAAGAGAATACGAGCCGCGATTATCTCCCGGATCGAACTGGCCCAATTCAGAGATTGTGATTGGCTCCGTCGCGACCTGAAATGCCATTCCGAAAAATCGCACGCCAACGTGATTGCCAACCCCATGTTTTGCAATATCCGTAATAAACGACGTTTCACCCTCGGGCGTAACGTAGCGAAAATTCATGGGGCCATAAACTTCGCCAGGCACGCCGTAATACCGATACGTATCGTCGATGGGATCAGCATAGATTCCCGTATCGAGGGTTACAGCAGCGGAGGTAAGTACTTGCGCCATCTGCCCCGCGCCGCCTTCGAATTTATCGCGCTGAAAGTTTGCCAAAGGCTTGCTGACCACGAAATATCCCGCACCAGTCTTGGCATGTTTCGTGATGATAATTCCTTTCGAACCATCCGCATTCATACGCTGGGAGTACCACACCGGGTCATCGCCCTTTACGCGCGGCCTGAAGACATGGCTCCAGCGTCCGGCCACACCTTTAGAAATGAGGTAGTGATAGATCTCCCAGTCTTTGCGGATCGATTCAAGATCGTCGCCGTCTCCCGGGTCGCGATACCATGTCGGATTCAAGGCCAAATGAGTGCGATCGCTTGATGGATTGTAGTAGGTGTGATCGAAATCGGTTACGTTATGAAGCTTGTCAGGAGGGACGATCAGCGAAGTATAGTAGCCGCTATAGGGGCCTACACCACCATCTGTGTATTCCCCGGATTCCGCGAACCGGGCGATGTCGTAACTGATCCACCTGCCTCCGCCGTCGCAAGCGTCCACTCCGCTTTGAGGGTGCGTAACTTTGAACTGCTCAAGCAAATCTCGAAAATTCTGATCTGCAGCGAGAAGCTTCGTATCGCTCACGCTCGTCGCAGGGGCGATGTCATAACGCCACTGGAAATCCTGCCATCTCGAAACACACTGGTCCAGGAGTTTCTTCTGCCATATCGCCGTTTCCGGGATCGACTGCTCGAAAGCCATCCTGCCATCGATCACCCATTTGGGATGCTCTCGTGCCACTTTACTTTCGGGTTTTGCGAGGAAGGTTGGTAGCCACAGCACCCACCGCATATTGTGTTTTCGAAGATAGGCAGTCGTCAGTTGCCAGTCTGGGCCAGTCCAATCTCCCCAGCGATCGTACCAACCAGCATCATCCCAAAGGATGTCGCCACCACATTCGCGAAGAAGATCAACATAGCGTAGGTCAAGGGACAAACGTCGTCCCCAATTATCCGCGCAAGGTGTCCCGCCATCCCCGATCCATGGATCAGGCCAGTCCACAGCCCATCGTGTCTTGCCAAAGTAGTCCGGGTTGGTGAATTCCCAGAAATATCGATACTGCCAGTCGAGAATCTGATTGCCAATATTATCCAGGTCACCATAGAAGGCCGCTGTGAAAGCTTTTGGTGTGGTGACACGACCTTTTGGCGGGAGATGTCCGTCGTAACCCGCGACCTGCATCGCTACCCCAACCTGTTCGCCCCCGTGGCTACCAACCTGCAGCGTCCAGTGGCCCATATAATCCCACCCTAGCGCCATCACATGGTCCGACTGTACATCGCGCAGCAGGAGCAGTGGGAGATAAGCACTATAGTTGCCACTCTGGACGCCGACATCCGAGTCAAAGGTGCGTGCATAGCTGCGGCTAAGGCGTTCAGTCTTCAGTAGTTGGCTTCCGTTAAAATTTCCTCCTCCACTGACATAAGCTAACTCCAGTGCGTCGGGTCGACTCCCTAAGACTCGAGTGTTCACAAAGAATAGATCTTCTATATGTGCTTCCCGCTGTGACACATTATCGATCGTCAGCCATTCTCGAATGATGGCGGTTTGCGGGTAGATAACCCAGTGCTTCGTGACCTCGACCGGGCCGCCGCGAAGCCGGATGTTCAGCTGTAATTCGCCTTGCTTCAGCTTCTGAGTATCGTCGCTCACCAACATCCATTGCCAGGCTGGAGAACTGGCCTCTGCCCCGTCGATCCGTACGCGAATCAGGTCGGGGTCCGCGCCGCTGTCTCGGTATTCGCGATCAGACACTTTGTTTCTGAACGACTTCAGCAAAAGACGGCCACCTTGCAGGCTTATTTTCTGCTCAACCTTTGAGGTACCTATACTCCATGTCGTGCCTTCGCGCCGTACATATGCGTCGAGGGCTTCTTGCTCATCTACCTGCGGCTTTTGTTGATTGGTTCCGGTTTCTGTATGTCCGTCAAAGACGAAGCCGGCGATTGCTGCGGATGCGCAGATTCTTGAGAATTCCCGCCGATTCACTTTTCCTCCAGCAAATAACAGCGATCAGCAAGTAAGGGCTCAAGACCGATGGCGGGAAGAGTCAGAGTTCCGTCCCGGCGACAATCTCTTTTCGGCAACACCCGGACAAGCCAAGCGTACATGTAGCGACGGCAACAATGTATGCATTTGAGGAAGATATTGTCAACATATATGTCAACAATTAATGCTCGCGGGCCTAGCTTAACAGTTTATCGGTTTTGGAACACAGGCTTCATGATGATTGTCCCTCCGCGAGTTGAGCCGGAGGGCAGGAATCGAGGAGGCGAGAGACGATCACTCCCAACGTTGACCGATCACGTTCGCGTGAGCGTTCAACGTTGCCGTGCGTCAGAGTCGAGGCGGCAGCTTCGATAGCAGCTCAACTCCCAACTCGTGGAAGTATTTCTCGACCGATTGCTCAACCTGCGACATGGGATCGGTAAGAATGGTCTCTAGATATTTGGCATGCTTTTTGTATCTAACGGCGATCGGTGTTTGCTTTGAGTAAGCTCGCGCCAGCATAAAAATGAACGGGTTCATGATCTTGCTGAGAGAATTTTCAAGGGTTCCGCGATTGGATAGCCTCCAGATGGTCTGGTGGAAATTCATGTCGGCATCGAGAAATGCCTCGTCATCATTTTTAGCGGCCGCGGACTTCATTCTTTTCAGGGCATCTCGCAAGATCTGTTCCGTCTCGTTTGTCAGCTGCTCGCGCAGGTATCGCACGCAGAGGGCCTCAAGCTTGCTACGCATGCTGAAAATGACCTCGATTGACTCGGCGGAGATTTCACGAATGAAAGTGCCACGACGGGCGACAGTAACGATCAGTCCATCGCGTTCCAGTCGCAGAAATGCTTCACGTACGGGACCGCGGCTGCAGTTGAGGTGCTTGGCGATATCTTCTTCAATGACTCGCTCTCTCGGCTTCAGTGCTCCCCGATAAATTGCCTGGCGGATATGTTCCTCGACCCTCTCGGTTGCCGTTAAGGCACGCGTTTCGCTCTTTTCACGCATATCATCGCATTTTAGCCAAATTGTCGACATAAGCGAATTGCGAACTATATACCCATCGAACGATGAGCTTCCGCCCAAGTCTTTCGCGTGCAAAGGTAGCAGCGAAAGCGTAAGTCTGGGACTAGCTGCGGCAGGACATTCTGCGCAAGTTGATATACATGAGCGAGCCCTTGAAGATCGCGCTGTTTCCGCTAATGTTAGCATCAATGTTGACAATTTTGCCTTGACTTCGGGTGACCAGAACGGCATATTCTGAAAGCCGCTCGAAGACGACCTGCCAGAAGAGGCGTAATTATGTTTCGTATAGCCGCTGTGTTCATGCTTGGTTGCGTGATGCCGCAAGCCCCTGCCACCTTCGACTTGTCCGCTGATTTTTCTTATCAAAAGAACCCGAATGGAGTTTGGCAGTATGGCTACTCTGCCGGAAACTCGCTTGATCCAGCCGAGTTCCGAGTCGATGCGTACGCTGATCCTACAGGCCCGATCGGCTTTTGGCACCCGGCCTTCAGCAAGGGACCAGGTCCGGGATGGTATCCCTATATTGCTCACAACGACAGATCCCAAACGATGTTTGGCTCAAGCAATGGATGGGCTGCGCGCGCGGGCGAGGTCGCCATGGAAGCAAGCAACGCGGGACAGTATAGTATCGTTCGTTTTGTCGCACCGACGTCCGGTACTTACAAAATAACGGCTCAGTTCGAGGGCATTCACTTTGGCTTATCTTCCACCGATGTACATGTCCTCGACAATGGAGAGTCGGTCTTCGACGCGGATATTGCGGGCTACGGAGGCGATCCGGCTTTCCACAAGGTAGAGGGTCTAAATCCCAGTGCGGCATATTCTGGACAACTCAAGCTGAAGGCAAATGATATTGTCACCTTTGCCGTCGGGTATGGAAAAAACAAAACGAATTTTGGTGACACGACAGGTCTCTTCGTACACATTGTCCTATCGCCCAGCTCGCGGTAAACGGACGTGAGAGATTTTATCCGGCTCCACGGATGAGCGGTTTCTATCGGAGCGACAGTTTGGAAGATATAAAGTGTCGACAGATATGTTGACATGACCGATCAGGCAAGAAGAAGATTGGTCGTCGTCAAATTTTGGTCTGATTTGGGCTGAGAACTTTTTCGAACCGAGCCCCAGGAGCAAAAGTTAACATGGAAACGGAACTGGGCGTCCTGCTGGCAATTTTCGGCGGCATCATGGTCGGAAATTGCATGGTGCCGTTGAAGTATCTGCGCAGATGGAAGTGGGAGAACGCCTGGATCGTCTTTTCCTTGGTGGCTCTCATTCTGGTCCCCTGGGCGATTGCATTCTTTAGAGTGCCAAACCTGATCTCTGTATACAGCAACATGAAGATCGGCAATTTCGCGATGCCATTTCTCTTCGGAAGCGGATGGGGCATCGCTCAGGTGTTGTTCGGACTTGCCGTAGTACGCATTGGAATGGCGTTGTCGTTCGCAATCACGCTTGGTCTCAGTGCAGCTCTGGGCAGTCTGGTGCCGATTGTTCTGCGTCACCCGGAATTCCTCACAACGCCTCGGGGAATGGTGCTCTTGTCGGGGATGGTTCTTATGCTGATTGGTGTTGCGCTCTGCAGTTGGGCGGGAAAGCGCAGAGAGCGAGAACAAGAGGCGCAGCCCACGGCAGCGGCAGGCTCTTACATGGGCGGTCTAGCGCTTGCGGCTGCGGCTGGCCTCCTCGCACCCATGCTCAATTACGCTTTAGCCTTTGGAGACAGTCTCATTATCGAGGCACTTCGTCAACACACTGCGAGAGCTGACGCGCCGTATTCTGTGTGGCCGATCGCTCTTGCGGGCGGTGCGGTGCCGAATCTCGTTTATGCGATCTGGTTGCTCCGCCGCAACCACACCTGGGGCAACTTTGTTCCGCTCTGGCCGGAAGTTCTGCTGGGGACGATCATGGGTGTTCTGTGGATGGGCTCGGTGGCAGCATATGGAACCGCCAGGACCCTGCTCGGCGTTCTCGGAGCTTCGATCGGCTGGAGCATTTATCAGATATGTATCATCTTCACAGCAAATGTCTCGGGGTGGATCGCCGGGGAGTGGAGGGGTGTAAGTCGCCAATCAAAGGTCGCATTGTGGGGTGGCTTGTTGGTGCTTGGATGCGCAACCATTGCCATAACCTACTGCAATCCCTAAATGTCCGGTTCATTTTTAGATCTAAGATCATCGTCGTCGCTTGGGTAAATTCACCAAGACATTTCCTGACGAACTTCTAGTGAGTCGCCGTCCTTTCAATGCAGGAATTGTCAACATATATGTTGACACAAACAAAATCGGTCAACTAATCTTGTGCGGTTGAGCGGCTGGTTGTGCGTTGGCACGAATCCATCAAAAGGAACTCTTCTAATGAAATACACGTCGCTTATGACTGTATTCCTGCTGGGTGCGTCGAGTTTTGCGCAGACTTCGGAGAGCGCCTCCTCTTGGCGTTTAAGTACCGACGACACCACAGTCATCGTTGCTGTACGGCATGACATGCCGGTAGTCACTCGGCTCGCCGCAGCAAGAAGCGATTCAAATTGGCTGGTTGCGCCTGCGCCCGAGCTCTTACCGTCCTCGGTCATACAAAATGGAAGCGCGGTGGATACGAAGTGGCAATATACAGGCGGAAATCTTGATGCAAAGAGCGGCAAGCTGGTATTGCGCTTCACGACACCGGCCCCGTCGTTAGAGCTACAGTCGATTTGGCAGGCACAGCCCGGGCATGGTCCAGTCGAACACTGGCTGACGGTTGAGAACAAATCTCAATCAGCGATTACGATCGGTCACCAGGACAGTCTGACGCTTAGTCATCTCGCAGTCCCCAGGGGTGAGCCGATGGATGCCTGGTGGATCAAGCGCGGCGCAGGTAACGCCACCAATGAGGGCGGTACGTATGTTCGCAGTGTAGGCAGCAATTCAGATGAAAGCCTCGTCAGCGATCCCACGGATGGCGCCAGCCCAGTTCCGTGGCTGTCGCTTCAGGTTGGCACATCGCGTGGACTCTACGTAGGGTGGGAATTCTCTGGGATCGGAAGAATTCGCTTTCACAGTCAAGGCGGTAACTCAGCGGCCGAACCTGCTCAGCTTGGAATTGATGTAGGGAATATGCCGACATTCAAGACGGATATTGCAGCAGGTGAGACCTTCCTTGTCCCGCCTGCTTTTGTAGGTTGCTACACCGGCGATATTGATGATGGAAGCTATACACTGCATCGCTTCGTATTGGAAAAGCTGGTGCCAAAATTCCCTGAAGGATACGCACATCCAACCCTGGCCTATAACCTCTATCTTGATGGTGGCGGCCCAAACGCGGACGAGAAGAGCGTACTTCGCAGCGCTGCTATGGCCAAGAATCTCGGTTTCGAGACCTTTGTGGTCGATGCGATGTGGTTTCCTCAGTCAGGGGATTGGAGATGGGACCCAAAGAGATTTCCAAACGGTCCCGGGCCTATTGAGGAATACGTCCATAGCCACGGTATGAAGCTTGGGCTCTGGATGGCCTATACCCACGGCGCAGGCTCAGATGATGTGCAGGCGATGAGCATCACCCGACATCCAGATTGGTTCTCCGCGCCTCCAAAGCTTGATCCGGAAGGTCATATCAACTGGAATGCTGAAATCGATCTGGGATACGATCCTGCTCTCGACTGGGTGAAGAAATCCACGCAGAGGGTCGTGTCTGAATATAAGCTGGATTATTTCAAGACAGACTACACGCCGATTGTAACGACCTGCCAGCAGACAAATCATCGACATCATTATGGAGTGGATGTTAGTTACTGGTCCACCCTTGGCTACTATGCCGTACAGGAAGCACTGATGCAGAAGTTTCCGGACCTGATTCTCGAAGGATGTTCGGGCTCCGGGCACATAAAAGATTTCGGAGACATCCGTCGAGTGCACATGATTGCAATCAACGATACATTGTCTTCTCTACCGAATCGCCAGGCGATTTACGACTCAAGCTTTGCGTTTCCTCCGGCAGTGTTGATGGATTATACCTATGAAAACTACTACGACAACGTATCGGATGCTCCGGAGCCCTATCTCTGGCGATCTTCCATGATGAATCAATGGCAGATCGATCCCACTAACAGTGTAAGTTGGACACCAGAACAACTTGCCAAGGTTAGACGGTCGACAGAGATCTATAAGTCCTGGATAAGACCCATTCTGCAGGATGCCGAAGTGCATCACATACTTCCTCGCCCTGATGGGTATCACTGGGATGGGATGTTCTACTGGAGCCCGGGTCTCAAACGCGGCACCCTATATATTTTCCGTCCTAACAGCGATACGACGGAGCAGAGGGTTCCCTTGAAAGGGCTGTCACCGACCTCAAAATACAAGGTGACGACAGAAGACCATTCGACTACCGATGCTACGTACTCCGGGCTTGACTTGATGACCAGCGGGTTAGACCTGCGTCTGCCCAGCAAGTACGGTAGCGATTTAGTTTATATCGAGGAAGTTCGCTGAGACGTCAGCCGTAGGTATTCCATATTTGAGCAGATAGTTTAGGTTCATTCGAGCCCCGCTAAATTGCGACAACTATCGAGCGGTGTCAACTGACGAGACGAGGAGGAGGATCCCCGGAAATGATCGTTGGAAAATTTTCCTTCATGCATCTGGCTGCCTGCGCCTCTTTGCTATCCGCATTGCTCACATCGGGTCAGGCAACAACGGCTCAGTACGAGAACGCGGTTATTCGCACAGAAGGCAATCCAGGTATACGGCTCACCTCAGGGCTGATGGTGTGCGATGAAGAGCTTTTTCAAGGCAGATGGGTGAATCGTTATTGGACATCGACAGGTCAGATTAAGCCTGGGGTTCATCTCGAAGGGCAGAGTCAAAAGCGAGCCGGTCTGCAACACGATGCCTTCCAGCTGGGAATCGAAGGACAAAGTCTCGCGGGTAGTTGGAAATGGATCCGCGCCGAGCAAAAGCATCAGACTAATCCCGATGGCGATCTGGTAACGATCGAACTTCAAAGCACTGTGCGTCCTATAACCGTCAAACTGAATACATTGATGCATGGAGAGTCTGTGATGGTGCGCTGGCTCGACATCACGAACACCGGGGCAAAACCAACAGCCATCACATCCGTATCACCATGGTCCGGTATCCTGTGGGACACAGTCGGCTACGGCGAGCGCGTCGGGAACGAAGCACCATTCGAAGTCGCCACCACTAAGTATGAAGATTGGGGACATGAAGGAGCATGGGAGTTTCATCCAGTTGGAAATGGAGCCATTACAGTTTCTGGAACGCGTGGCAAGTCCGGATGGGGACACCCAACTTTTTTTGCTCACAATCAGGCTACAGGTGAATGGTTCGTCGCCTCTCTGGCATGGAGCGGCAATTGGACGATGCACGTTACGGGAACAGAGGACAAGCCGACGCCTGAAAGCCCCGAAGACCGAGCGCGGCTCTTCTTCGATCTTGGGCCGTCTGCGGCAGATCCAGTGTTGCGTATCCTGGAGCCGGGCGAGACAGTTAGGAGTCCGGAAACTCACCTTCTCCTGATGCGAGGAGATTTGGACCAGGTAGTTCAGACACTTCATTCTCATGTGCGACATTATGTTCTTCCGCCTTCGGTGCCTGGGCGGCGATCACTCGTGGAAGCAAATCACCGGGGATACATCGTGGATCATGAATCGGAAGCTGGCCTGAAACGCGAAGTTGACATAGCCGCTTCCATTGGCGCCGACACTTTTGTAGTCGATGCAGGATGGAATGGTCCTGAACCCAACATCTGGGCGAAAAACGCAGGCGATTGGAATGCAGGTGCGTGGCTGCCCAACGATCTTAACCCTGTGCGCAATTATGCAAAAGAAAAGGGTATGCTGTTTGGTCTATGGGTCGAGATTGAAAGTGTCGGATCCGCAGTGAGCTTGCGCAAGGAACACCCGGACTGGATCCTCACCAGAAACGGCAAGCCAGTTGCAAACGGAAGGCAGTTGGACTTTGCCAATCCTGAAGTAGCTGCCTGGGCGGAAAAAGAAATTGCGAGAATCATCAGGAAGTATGACCTCGACATCTTCCGCATCGACTACAACAACTCAGTCGAAGAGGGCGGAAATCACACGAAGGATGGATTCCTGGAAAATACCCAATGGCGGCATGTGGAAGCTCTGTACTCCATATTTGATCATCTACGAAAGACGTTTCCGAATGTGATTTTTCAGAATTGTGCCGGCGGTGGCGGGCGGCTGGACTACGGCATCATGCAGCGCTTCCACAACACAGAGTTATCTGATTGGCTGCGTGCGCCGAGGGGGCTCAAGATTTTGAATGGCATGACCTGGATTTTACCGCCGGAGATATTGCTACGCACCTTTGGGACCGAGTCTAGCGGATTGGAGGAAGATGGAGATCTTGATCTGCAACTCAATACGGTCATGATGTCGCGCCCCATTTTTCGCGGGATCAGCCCTACATTGTCAGAACTCGATCCTATCCTGGGAGCGAAAATCCGCGCCGATGTTGATCTCTACAAACAGACCGTGTATCCGATCATGGCGAATAGTTCTGTCTACCACCACACCCCAGTGCTTCCGATGATGGAGCCCTCACCATGGGTTGTGCTCGAGTATGCTTCGCCGGACCGGAAGAGAGATGTAGTCGGTATTTTCCGCACTTCCCAATTCGGGGAATCTACATATCGGTTTGAACCGAGAGGAATAGACCTCTCTAAGAGTTACAGTGTCCATTTCGAGAATTCCTCGCAGGTGGTCGATATCTCGGGATCCCAGCTTCTTCAAAATGGAGTTCCGATTCGGCTGAGCAATAACCTGACGTCGGAGATGTTGGTGATTGAGCAGAAATAGAGACGAAGAGGGTTAGCTAGCAGAACCGCGATCAAAAACTCTACGGGCAATTGTCTACGAAAGTTAGTTCCATTCAACTCATATCTCCCCCCCCTTCAGCTTCCATCGTGTCTTACCTTCATTTTCTATCCTGCTGGTCAGCCCCTGTTGTTCGATGTGGACCAGGTGTCCATACATGGGATACATCAAAAGCCAGCGATTGTGCTCCGGCCATGTACCGAGAATCGGCCCGCACTCATCGATGCAAAGCTGCATCGTCACACCATCATCGAGATGGGATTCGAGAGCTTTCAAAACGAGCAACGAGGCCTTCTCCACGAACTGACGGCACTCTGTAAGAAAGTCAGAGACTTGGGAGGCGTGGAATACTGGCCAATGGCCAGAGTAAATCCAGTCGATGGGTAATTCCTCCATGGCCTGCAGCGTGGCCAAATAAGGTGCGACTGAGTAATAGGCCGGGGGCAACGATGGTTCGCCGAGCGCGTTCGGACAATAGGCGCCATGGAGAGCGTCACCCACAAAGACAGCGCGGTTCATAGAGTCATAAAGAGCAAGGTGGCCATCGCTGTGGCCCGGCACATGCAGCACGCGAAGACTGCGCTCGCTGTCGATCGAGATATGTTCTCCTCCCGTAAACGTAAGGTCGATGCGTCGTGGCTTGCCTACCATCTTTCTTACCCAGGCGCTCGCCTCGGGATTGAGCCCCAGACCGATTCCATGCTGGTCGATCCATTGGTCGTAGCGGGAAGCGAAAAGGAGATCGGGGTCCTCGATTATTTTCCGATCTAGATCACCGCAAGCAAGTA
Organism: Terriglobales bacterium; assembly: GCA_015655315.1. Taxonomy (GTDB): domain Bacteria; phylum Acidobacteriota; class Terriglobia; order Terriglobales; family Acidobacteriaceae; genus Alloacidobacterium. Next base: position 6,160 of record JAATFH010000220.1, on the reverse strand, counting down.
GCATCTCGGCCACCGCCTCTTTCAGGAGATCGTTTCCTCCGTGATGGTCGGCATCGGCATGGGTGTTGATTGCCATTGTCAGTTGCGAGGGAGGAACACCGAGCTGTTTTAAGAACGGCAAGATGACTTCTTTCGGCGTGTAAGAAGCTCCTGTATCCAACAGCACTGTGTTGTCGCCCACAAAGAGGTACTGGTAAAGATTCCGGTCCGCAACCATCGAAGCGATCTGATGTATATGAGGAAAGATTTCCATAGCCACTCATTAGCCCAGCGTCGCACATGCTGGCTCCAGCTCCAACGCTGCTTTCTCTGAGAAAACTCTGTTAGAACTCGATCCGCATGAGTTCGCCCTTCTCAGCAAGCCTGCAAATTCTATTCACACTAATTCATGGGCTGAATTATCGTCAACAGTTTCGTTGACACTCTTCGAGTCGAAGCCGTAGATTGTGGCTGTGGCGCATGAAGGAGGTGGCATCCTGCTTCACTGAGCCGCGATGATAGGAGGAGCATGCCCGAATATCCCAGATTGCAAGGTAAGAAGGCGCTCGTTACTGGCTCTGATACAGGCATCGGGTATGAGATTGGCCGGGAGTTTCTCAGGCAAGGGGCCGATGTGGTTTTCCACTATGTGAGCGACGATTCTTCTGTGAAACGGGTAATTCACGAGGCGCAATCACAAGGTCGGAAGGCAACGGCCTTCCGCGCAGATTTCAACTGTCTGGATGAGGCGATCGCGCTCGCAACCCAGTCAATCGAATTTCTCGGCGGCGTGAATTGTCTGGTAAATAATGCAGGGGTCACCTTCAATCGCCCGTTCTCAAAGGTCACGCCTGAGCAATTTGATGCCATGTTTCATATCAACTTTCGCGCGCAGTATTTCATTACCCAGCGAGTTGTTGAAGATCTGCTCCGACGTGGCGAGCGAGGCGCAGTTTGCAATCTATCTTCCATTCATGCTCTACAAGGTGTGCCGGAACATTCTGTCTATGCAGCTACGAAAGGTGCGATTCTTTCTTATACGCGTTCTTTGGCTGTGGAGCTGGCGCACGCAGGAATTCGCGTTAATGCTATCGCACCCGGATGGGTTACGGTCGAAAACTACTACAAGGCCATACCGGGTTTCACCGAGAAAGGGGCTGCGGAGATCGCGCACGAATCCATTCCACTCGCACGTTGCGGCAGACCAGCAGACATTGCTAACCTGGCCGTTTTCCTATGCTCGGACGATTCGGACTATATCGTGGGTCAGACAATTGTTGCCGACGGGGGAACAACAGCGTTGATGTCGCTGGTTTCCGACTTTCGGCAAGAATCTACTAACCGTTTCGGGGCTGGTTACATACCAGGCGTTTAAGATCGAACGTCAATTTAGGGGATGGCTTCGTGGGTCGGCATTCGGCAAATCGGACAGTCTAGCACCTATTACAACGCAGCACTACGTTCCGGATTGCTGCCCTTCAAACCGTAAAACGCCACATACACATAACAGATGGCCGGCACAATGAATGAGTAATGAATGCCGATCTTGTCTGCCAGAGCACCTTGCACAACGGGAATCACGGCTGCACCCACCGCAGCGGACATCATAAGTCCTGATGCCTTACCTGTGAGGATTCCTAAGTTGGCAATTCCGAGAGTAAACAGGCTCGGGAACATGATTGAATTGAAAGTTCCGACGAACAGGATCGCCCACATGGCGAGATGCCCGGTCGATGCCATGGTGGTTGTCACGAGAGCGACGGCGACGATCGCGTTGAACCCTAAGAGCGATCCGGTTTCGATATGCCGTAATAGAGCTGAACCGACAAACCTTCCAACCATGGAACCGCCCCAATATATAGAAACGTAGGCGGATGCAGACGCCGGCATCATCGCGCCGATGTTAGGTTGGCTAATATAGTTCACCAGGAAGCTACCGATAGTAATTTCCGCACCACAATATAAGAACATAGCTATCATGCCTTGTATTAGGTGACGATGACTCCACAAACCAGGCAACTCCTGTTGTGTCGATTGCAAAGATGTAGGACGCCTGATGTACCCGATAGGCTTGCAACGCAGCAGCGGATAATTCATAAGTGTGGTCCAATGTTGTGGATCGAGCTGCACTCAAAATCAGGACGCCACCGACGGTAGGCGCAATGGTCGATCCAAGAGAGTTAAATGCCTGAGTCAGATTTAGCCGGCTTGATGCCGTTCGAGCCACCCCTAGGCGGGAAACGTAGGCATTCCCAGAAACCTGAAGTGCAGTTACCCCTCCAGCTAACACCACCAGGGCACTCATAAACAATCGAAAAGATGGCACGGTTGCGGCGGGGATGAACAACAATGCCCCGGAGCCCATCGTGAGGAGGCCAACAACGAGTGTCTTCTGATATCCGATGCGTTCGACCATTTTCCCCGAAGGAAAAGAAAATATGAGAAACGAGGAAAAAAAGCTGAACTGTACCATCATCACTTCTGCGTACTTCAGCTCAAAAATGGACTTCAGGTGGGGTATCAGGATGTCATTCAGCGTGGCGAGGAAGCCGCACATGAAGAATAGTGCGGTCATCAACGCCATGGGCTTGCCGTTGCCGTATGAAGGTTCCCGCAGAAGCGAGGCCTGTTCGTCCTTGTGGATGTGAAGTGTCATCGCGACAAGATCGGTGTAACAAGCCGCGCATCCATCCATTGCGATCGATATCGGGACGCGGAATGGGAAGTAGCGTATGGATTGTTTAGTAGTTCGTTTGCGCGTGACGGTCTGATATCTATTGCGCACCTCATGTTTAACATGGGTCCAGGTTGGCGGCCCAAGTTTCGAACAGTTTCGTGCCAGCTTGAAGATGCAGGCACCGAAAGTAGAGTACTATTCGTTGCCGCATGCCGAAGCTCGCTTGCTGATGTGAGCCGGCTGATTCAAGGATGGTCAAGTCGCTGAAGAAGAAGAATGTCCGATCCGTAACGCTGCTGGTCAGCAAATTCATCGCCAGGCGCGCCGTCGCCGCGGGCCAGCCATTCGTTCGGCAGATGCACAGAGATACCTGTGGTTAAGGCCTTTCCCGTCAGAACTCTCTCCCGGCCTGGACGGTCATTCAAACTAGTGACGCGATAGCTGGCCTTCGTATCCAAACCTCGCAAAGGAATTGTGGTATCGGATACTTCGGACTTGTCGCGAAAAATATAGACGACGGATTCGGTGGAATCCTCTTTAGTGTATTGAATTGAGCTCCATCCTTTAGCTTCAGGCTTTGGATGATAGACATCTTCAAGCAGCAGATGGCGATATTGCTTGAAGAACAGAAGGTTTCGTTGGAAAGCCTCGATGTAGCCCGCGGGCGCCGCGGAAAACAGTTGCGCAGACATGCCATTGATATTGCCGAACGAAATTCCATGGGTGAAGTGCTTACGCAATTGATAGTCGAGGGCAGAAGCGCTGTACCAGCGAGCCGTAAGACTGTCTGCTTTCGCCTCGCCTAACCCGGCAGTTGCGAGTGAGCCCCATACGTTTGGGCTGACCATGGGACCTGTTATGAACTCATTGGTATAACCACCCGGCAGCAAGCCTTGCGGGCCAGGATTTGTGCGCGAGTATAGAAGAGAGGGATCACATTCAAACCCGGAAAGATTTGGAAAGCGCTCCAGCAGATAGCGCATGATCTCCTGCCGTCCGCGATAGGCAGCGTAGGCGCCATTCGTTTTTCCATGACCATGATCGGTGCGATTGCATTCATAGGTCACTGTGGATGATGGGTCCCACTTAATCCAATCGAGGTTGTACTTCTCAATCAGGTCGCCCAACTGCTTTTTTATCCAGGCGACAACCTTAGGATTGCCGAGGCAGAGTTGCTTTGTAAGCGAAAGCGACGGATGTGGGTTGCCCAGTGTCTTTCCATCGACCTCCGCCAGCCAGTCTGCCGGAATCTGGCCCGAGTCGACGAGCGCCGCGTCTACATTTCCCGGATCGACCCACAGGCCGAACTTCATTCCTCTGGCGTGTACCGTATCGGATAGACTCTTCAGCCCATGTGGAAATTTCTCCCTGCTCTCCTGGTAATTGCCCAGTCCCTGTGACCAATCATTCATCCCTGGAATGACGGACGAGCCCTCATTCCAGGTGGCATCGTGATAGAAAACATCGAATCCAACTTGCTGCGCCAGATCGAGTTCTCGAAGAATTGGCTCTTCGCTGTTTTTCTGAGTGAGCCAAATGCAATAGGTGACCAAAGGAGCATCTGGTAAAGGCGTGAGAAAAACATATCGCTTCAAATAGCGAAACGTCTCGTTTCCAGCGTTGTCGGTGTCTCCGCGCGCAAGCGCGAAAAAGGTTATGGGTGTTTCCACTGCTTCGCCTGGGGCAAGTTCGAAGACTGGTGAAGTGCCGTCTGCTCTGTCTTTTAACAGAAGGGTTCCCGCACGCACAATGGTGCCAGCGGAAGAAGGACGAGCGGTTGTCTTCCATCCAAGAACACCGAGGCCGGGTTCGCCACCGATCAGTGCGGACTCTCCCGCTGCATCATTTCCAAGTACCACCCAATCGTGGAATTCTCGAGCATTCGACAAATCGCCCGCAGCTTGAAATCCATGTTGGCCTTGCACCGAAGAGTACGGTTTCAGACCTTCGGGCGGGCTTTTTAGTGTGAGAAGCAATGGGTCGACGTGGGAATCGATAAGCAAGCTCTTCTGACTGGTATTTTCAAGTCTTGTGCTCACCTCAAAGACCGCCCCCATTGGATACAGTTTCCACATGAGAGAAAGAAGGCCGCCGGAATCGGACTTGAATCGCAGCGTCAACTGCTTGCCCTCTTTAGGCAGGTTGGTAATAGCATCCTCTGAAAATTGGTATTGATTGCCGTCTTTATCGGGAAACGCGACGAGCGGCGAACCGGCCACAGCCCATTCAGCGCCGCCTTCGCGCCGGAGCGACTTCAACTGCACTGTGTGCGCCGCCCGGACGATTTCGACCTGGATATGTCCATTCGTCATTTCCCATCCAGTTGGAGATTTTGTGATGGACACCTGAGCAACAATGCCGACTGTAGAGAGACAAAAGAAAACTAAAAGCGGTAGGAGCTTCATCAGTCGTATCCCCCCGTATCGAGTGATTCAGTTCAATATTGAGACGCCGTTGTAATTTGGTCCAATGAACCCTGGTTTCCAAGACTCAGTCAGCTCGTCCGCACCAAAACCACATCCGACATTTGTGGATTCTGCAGCGACAGAGTGATTCCCTGCGAGAGCAAATCATGACCCTTCATTTTCAAATCCGGATGACCTGAATTCGCGAAAGTTACCTCGTAAACCGCTTCACGCAGCAATCCTCGCAGTGGCAATTGAACTTTCTCTTTTGTGCTCTCGGCCCGGAATGCCAGAACGACCGCCTCCTTACCGGAGGGCGCGACGAACTGGACGGCTTGCCACTCACCCTTCTCCGAGCTGCCGGTGGGCAGCAATTGATAACAGTCATGTTGCAACAGGTGGCGAAAGCGCACGTAGAGAGCCATGTTTCGCCGGGCGGCCGTGAGCACTGAATCGGGATATTGTGAAACCCTTTCCTTCAGTTGCCCGTTAATGGTTCCGAAGCCGAATAGACTCATCATGCGGCTCCGGAAAATCGTGTCGAGTGTTGCAGGATCGTTTGCGCTCCGCTGGAGGTCGCTATCCTCCGATACGATCCACGCGCCATTGTAAGCACTCGGATAAAGATGACTTGCCACCATCGCGTTGTGCCGCACATGGTCTGAGGGAAAGCTGGCATCGCTAAGCCAGTTCGACCTGATTGTTCGCGCCAGTCCATAGTCGAGTCGACTGCCATACCCGCACTGCTCGAGCACAAGGTCGGGGAATGTAGCATGCAGGTGTTCAAATATTTCGTATTGTCCAATCAGCGCTGCGTAGCTTCCGTCACCGGTTTGATGACCATGGTCGCTGCGAGTGCATCCGGCTGGACTGGCTGGAATCCCTGAGTTGTCCCACTTAAGCCAATCGAGCTGAAAGTCACGGACAATGCGAGTCAACTCTTTCTTCAGGAAACTAATGTATTCGGTGCAGCCCAGACACACCTGGTGCACAGAGCTTTCCCATCCCGAAGGCTGAAGTGTCTGATCTTTTCCTTCGACTTGTGCGACCCACTGCTTTGGAATCGTGGGCCCGACGATCCGGCTGTCCACGACGTTTG
>JAATFH010000138.1 GCA_015655315.1 Terriglobales bacterium | reverse complement strand
GCGCCGCGCCTCCGGCACCGAGCACCAGAACCTTTGCACCCTTTAATTGCAGCCGGCGTTCCAGCGGACGGACGACCGCAGCCACATCGGTATTGAAGCCGTAGAGCTTGCCATCCTGCGCCCGGACGACGGTGTTGCAGGCGCCGATCTTCTCGGAAATGGGATCGGTCTTTTCCAGGTGCTCCAGAATGTCTTCCTTGAGCGGCATCGTCACCGCGAGCCCGTGAATGGGGACTTCGCGAACGAGGGTCAGCAGGTCGCTTATCTTGGCGGTTTGCAGAGCCAGAAAAACGGCGTTGACCGTTTCACGGCGAAAGGCCGTGTTCAGCATCAACGGCGAGAGGGAGTAGCGGACGGGATTGCCGGCAACTCCGTAGACGCGGGTCGAGAGATCGAGTTGGTCGATGCGGAATGTTTCATGCAGCGTGCGCGCGGCAATCTGCCCCGGTCCGGTTTCTTCTCCCGGAGTGGCTGCGGCGAAGGTGAAGACGCTGCCCGCGCGGATGCCGAGGACGCGGCTGATAAGTCCCTGGTCGCCCATGCAGATGCCGATGAGGTTGGCCATGTCGCGCGTGCGCTCGAGGAAGTGCATCATGGCGACGTTGTCGGCCAGATTTTTCGCCGTCGAAACGATCTTGATGAATTCGGGCTCGTAGGGGCGGATGCGCTCGAAGATACCGTCCAGATCCTTGGTAGCGGCAAAGTCATGGTAGGAGATGATGAGCGCCGCGCCGCGCGCGCGCAGCTTTTCCAACTCGGCGGCTTTGATGGCTTCGGCGGTCTGCAACTCGACATCGACCATGAGGAAGCCCGAGGACGCGGCCTTTTGCAGAATTTCCAGCTCGTCGGCGATTTTGCCTTTGAATTTGCCTCCGGCGGCGACGCGGCGGCAGGTGGCAATGGCTGTGACCTCGCTGCGCTCAGCAAGAAAAGTCTTCAATTTGGGCATGGCGGCGAGTGGCTTTTCCAGGTAGTCGAGGCGGAATTCGAGGAAAGGGTTTTCGCGGACAGCTGCTTCCGCCCTTTCGATCATTTCCGCCGGGGTGGACCCGATGATGGCCACGCAAACTTTCCCGATGCGGGATCGGAGATACTGCGGCGAGAGTGCAGGGGCGACGTGATTCATGTGTGCAATTGCGGCATATTACCGAGTGTTCCCACAGTATGCAAGAGCCGGTAGATGAAATTGAGAGACAACGCGTTCCAGACTATCACTTTCAGCGAAATCGGCTACTCTGAATCTAACGTAGCGAGGAGTATTTTCATGGCGAATGCTGTACCGGTAGCAGAATCGCAAGTCAGCCATCCCTGGAACCCGGAGGGAAAGGGTACCGTCGACGAGTCCAGCCTGGAGAGATGGGTAGATGCCGCGCTCGAACGTCACCGCGCTGCGGTTGAGGAGCTTCTGACGCTCAAAGCGCAGCGGACGGTTGAAAACACCCTGCATCTTTACGACAAGGCGGTCGCCGAACTGAGCGCCACGGGCGCGCAGACGGCGCTGCTCGACAGCGTGCATCCGGAAAAGAAGATTCGGGACAAGGCGCAGGCCCTGACGCAGAAAGTGGCCGAAGCCGGAACGATTCTGGCCCTGAATCAGGGTGTCTACAGCGCCCTGAATGCCATGGACCTTGCCGGCGCCGATGACGCGACCCGGCACTATGTCGAGCGGACGCTGCTGCAGTATCGACTGGCGGGCGTGGACAAGGACGACGACACGCGGACGAAGATCAGAGAGCTGCAGGACAAGGCGACCCAGCTTTCGCTCACCTTTGGACGCAATGTCCAGGAAAATGTGAATCGCGTTCATATTGGAGATACGGCAGACCTCGACGGCCTGCCCGAAGATTTCATCAAAGCGCATCCGCCGGACGAGCATGGGCTGATTACGCTGACGACCGACTATCCCGACTACATGCCGGTGATGACCTTCGCCAAAAACGCGCAGCTGCGCCTGCGGATGTTCCTGGCCTACAACACGCGCGCCTATCCAGCGAACGAGGGTGTTTTGCTCGACCTGCTGAAGACCCGGCGCGAAATTGCCAAAACGCTTGGTTTCGATACCTGGGCCGATCTGGCCACTGCTGACCAGATGATGGGCACAGCCGCAAACATGAAGTCCTTTCTGGATGAGCTCGACAGTGCCACAAAATCCGGCGCGGCGCGGGAATACGCGACGGTTCTCGAATTTGTGCGCCAGCAGGAACCGAAGATGGTTTCGATCGATGCCGACAGCAGGGCCTACTGGTACGAACAATACCGGCGCACGGCCTATGCCTTCGATTCGCAATCGGTACGGCCTTATTTTCCCTACGGACCAATCGAAAAAGGTGTTCTGGAAACGGCGGAGAAGCTCTTTCAGGTCACGTTCCATCCGGCGAAAGACGCCGATGTGTGGCACGAGTCGGTCAGCGCATGGGATATCTACGATGGTCTGAATGCAACTTCAGGAAAAAAGATCGGGCGATTTTATCTCGACATGCACCCGCGCGAGGGTAAGGACAAGTGGTTCAGCGCGCATCCGCTGGTTCCCGGTATTGCCGGAAAGCAGATTCCTGAAGCGGCCCTGGTCTGCAATTTTCCCGAGCCGAAAGAGGGTAACCCGGGCCTGATGCAGCATTCCGACGTGGTCACGTTCTTCCACGAATTCGGCCACCTGATGCACGCGATCCTGGGCGGGCAGCAGAAGTGGGCGGGTGTGAGCGGTATCGCCACCGAGGGTGATTTCGTCGAAGTGCCTTCGCAGATGCTGGAGGAGTTCTTCCGCGATGCGGCTCTGCTGGCGAGTTTCGCAAAACACTACCAGACGGGCGAGCCTATTCCTGCGGAACTGGTCGAGAAGATGAACCGCGCCGGAGCCTTCGGCCGCGCCGACTGGGTGCGGACCCAGCTCTTCTACACCAGCTATTCGCTGGACACGCATTATGATGACCCGGAATCGCTGAACCTCGACGTGCTGCTGCAGGCGGACTACACGAAATTTCTTCCTTATACGTGGATCGACGGCAACCGCATGTATGCCAGCTTTACGCATCTGACGGGGTATTCTTCGAACTACTACACCTATCTCTATGACAAGGTCATCGCCCTGGATTTCTTCAGCCAGTTCAACCGTGCGAACCTGCTCCAAGACCCGATTGCGCTGAAGTACCGTAAGACCGTGCTCGAACCGGGCGGAACAATTCCGGGGAAGACCATCGTGCAGCAGTTCCTCGGCCGTGAGCAGAGCATCGAAGCCTTTACCCGCTGGATTGGCGAGGAATTTGAGCAGGCGGCTGTAGCCACAACTTAAAGGAGCGCTCATGCAGGGTTCGAAGGTCCTCCGGCAGCACGTGCAGGGCAAATGGGCGCTCGTAACAGGCGCGAGCGCAGGTATCGGGCTGGCACTGGCGGAACAACTGGCGGCGGCGGGCGCACATCTTGTATTGACGGCGCGACGGGCCGACCGACTGGACACACTCGCGGCAAAGCTTCGCAGCGAGTATGGCATTGAGGCGCGCACGATAGCCGCCGATCTCGCCGACCCAGCCGTACCGCAGCAGCTTCTATCCGCAACAGAAGAGTCGGGTCTCGCGATCGATATTCTCGTTAACAATGCCGGATTTGGCTATAACGGTGAATTTGCGAAGGGCGATGCCACATGGCAGCGGCAAATGGTGGATTTGAATTGCGCCGCCGTCGTGCATCTGACCCGGCTTTTTCTGCCGAAGATGATCGAGCGGCGGCGCGGCTATGTCATGATCGTCGCTTCAACGGCGGCTTATCAGCCGGTGGCATATTTAGCGACCTATGCGGCGACGAAGGCCTTCGACCGCTTCCTGGCCGAGGCACTGGCGCACGAGGTCGCCGGATACGGCATCAAGGTGAGCGCGCTCTGCCCGGGACCGACGGAATCCGAATTCAACGAAGTCGCCGGACTGCGCGAAATGAGCGGGCGTGGAAAGCAATCGGCTGAGGACGTGGCCCGGATTGGACTAGAGGGAATGGTGGGAGGCAAGCCCTGGGTCATTCCCTATACGGCAGGCAAGCTGATGGTGTTCATGCAGCGCTTTGTGCCGCGTCAGCTTGTTTCCGGCGCAGCAGCGAAGATGTTCCGGCCAAAATCGACCTGACTCCCGCAATTTCGCGGGAGCTTAACGACGGCATCTTCAACCTGCCGGGCTCGGAGGCCTGACGGTTTTCAGGCTTCGACAGGCTCAACGTAGAACATCTCATTTGTCTGGCGGAAGCCGGTGCTCTCGTAGAGCAGCCTGCCCTCGTCGGTCGAGTGCAGAGAGACGACACGAATCTTGCGGCGGCGGGCTTCCGCCAGCGCGTATTCAATCAGATGGCTCGCGAGTTTCCGGCGGCGGTATTCCTGTTCGACGTACACATTGAGCAGGTATCCACGCTGCATCCCATGTGGGTCGAGAGGATGCGGGGGCCAGTCGAGCAGCAGCAGTCCGGCTCCGGCAACGACCTTGCCGTCGTCTTCCGTCAGCCAGCCAAGATATTTACCTTCATTCATCATCCGCACGACCCAGGGTTCGAAATGCTGCGACATGACGGCGAGCACCGGGGTATCGCGGCGTCCGGCGTCGACGAACATGCGATGGCGATGGCGGGTGATGGTAGCGGCGTCGGCTGCGGTGGCGGTGCGGGTCTCAAGCATACGTGAGCCAGTATAAGACGATACGATGGTTCTCGGAGTATGCCGTCCACCAAACAAAAGTCGTTGCCCATCGTAACGGAAGCTTTTCATCCGGGAATGCGCCTGGGAATTGCAGTCTCGGGCGGTGCGGATTCCG
>JAATFH010000022.1 GCA_015655315.1 Terriglobales bacterium | reverse complement strand
GCGACAAGCGTGCCATAGGCGTCCTTCTCTCCGGCTAAAGCTCTCCGGATGAGCGCGTGATCGTCATTTCCCATTCAGCGCATTAGACAGGATTATGTGCTTGCGGTTAGGAAGATTTTTGAGGAGAAGTAATCTTTTGGATAAGAGCGATTGACTCCCGGTCGAGACGGCCTTCACCAGAGGGCATTCTCTCCTCGTTTCATCCTCGTGCGCGGGGATTACCTGGTCGATTCTGGAGATGAAGATTTTCCATCACCAATCTTACTTGTTCTTGCGCCAGCGACAATTCTGCCGGCCCACAGCTTCAAGAGTTCGCGTCTGCAACCTGCGATGAAGTTCGCTGGTGTGCGTTGCGCTAACCTGACTGCCGTCTTGGGTCCTTTCCTATCTCGGCCTGAACAACAAGTCAAGTTTTTATTTAGGGATGGCGCATACAAGAGAGACTTGCGCCAGTCATTTCATGTTGTCGGGAGGCCCGTACGACATTAAAGACATCATCGGGTATGGGGGCTATGGTTGCGCTCTTCTGTTACTCTTCCTCCTTCCATTCTTCTGGAGCTTTCCAACCGCTCTCATGCTTGGCGAACTTGCTTCCGCTGTACCGGCGGAAGGTGGTTTCTACGCATGGGTTCGCCGGGCACTTGGGCCATTCTGGGGCTTTCAGGAGGCTTGGCTCTCCCTTGCCTCTTCTGTCTTCGACATGGCCATCTACCCGACGACCTTTGTTCTCTATCTTGAGCGGCTCGCACCCGCGCTGACCACGGGACACCGCCCCATTTTGCTTGAGCTCGCAGTTATTGGAGCGGCAGTTATCTGGAATCTTCGTGGAACTGCCGCGGTTGGAGAAGGCTCCCTGAAACTCTGGGCTGTATCCATCTCACCCTACGTAGTGCTCGTCGGTCTCGCTGCCTATGTCGGATTCCTCGGCAAGCAGGGACCATTCGGCGGACATGCATCCATGGCACATCCCGCCGGAGCCGGTTTCTCAACTGCGGTGCTGGTGGCAATGTGGAACTACATGGGATGGGATAACGCGACCACAATTGCAAACGAGGTCGATAACCCCCAGCGCGACTATCCGCGCGTTATTCTGCTGGCGGTTCTCCTGATCATGATTACCTACGCCGTCCCGATTGCCGCAGTCGCGTGGGCGGGAATCCCGGCAGCCAGATTCTCTACTGGTGCCTGGGTCGATGCGGCCCGCATACTAGGCGGACCGGCTCTCGCAACCGCAGTGGTGCTTGCCGGCGTGGTCGATGATTTTGGCACATTCAGCAACCTCACGCTGTCCTATACACGATTGCCTCACGCCTTGGCCGAAGATGGTTTTCTGCCGGCACTCTTCACAAAAAAACTGCAAAACGGATCGCCCTGGGTGTCGGTGCTCGCATGCGGCCTATGTTGGGCACTGGCTCTCGGCTTCTCTTTTGAACGATTGATCACAATCGACCTTGCGCTGTGGGGACTGTCGATGGTCCTCGAATTTCTCGCGCTTATCGTTCTTCGTCACACAGAGCCGTTGCTCCCGAGGCCATTCCGCATCCCTGGTCCGGACTGGGTACCCATTCTCCTCGGGATCAGCCCAGCGGCTCTTACTACTTACGCGCTCTATGTTTCGCGGACAGAAACGGTAGCAGGTATTTCAGCCTTTGCCTTTGCTCTGTCGATCGCCTTTCTCGGGGTGCCGCTTTATCTATTCGCGAAGATCTCACAGCGTCGGCGAATACTTCGCCGAAAGACGAACGCTTAACTCTTAACAGAGAACTTCAGGCGTGAAGCTCAATCAGGCAACAGATCTTTGCAATCTCAATCAACGAGAAAAGGCTTAGCACTCGTCCAGCCTTGACATCGCAAAATGTGACTCGGCGATTTAGCGCGATGTCAGAATTCCTCCCGTCTACATGGGCGTTTGTGGAGAGTAATCATGCAACCTCGGTGTCGAGTATGCATGTGTTCATTCGCCGTGGTCTGATTTTTAAGGTAGAAGATTGGTACGTAAGATCAGGCGGGAGGCGTCATCTTTTATCTATGATTCGTTCAAGATAAGGAACCGGATGTATGCATAAAGTGGATGGTCAGGACACGGCAGACCGCCTTTCTGCAATTGTCGCGAACTCCTTGGACACCCAGGCGAAAACGCTGGATCTGGCGCGCCAGGCGTATCAAAGCCGTACGCAGTTCCACAGGTTATTCCGAACCGTGGTCGAAGAAACTCCGGCAGCCATGCGCCGGCGACTGTTGTTGGAAAGAGCAGCATATCAACTGGCACATACCGGAATGTCGGCTACGGACATCGCCCTGGACGCCAACTACGGTTCATTGGAGGCGTTCACTCGCGCTTTCCGAAAAGCTTTTCGGACTTCCCCCAGCATCTACCGGCGCATGCGTGATCCACACTTTCATTTACCAGCGTCCAACAAAATTCACTTTTTTGCCCCTGGTTCATTCACAAAAGGAGGGAAAGACATGGATTTATTCGATCGTTTTGCAGGCAACGATTCCTGGCACACGCGGCGTGAATGGCATGGACGGCGACGTAACCCTGGAGAGGGTGCAAGCGACGGCCGACCACACGCAGATCGACGCCAGTGGAGAGATCGATCGAAAACAGGGTTCGCGGATCGCATTTTCAGTTGCAAATGGCCGCGTCCAGGACCTTATGCGTATGTTCGTGCATGACGGTGCGCCTGTCACCGGTGCGGCCACGTTGCATGCCGCGGCGTTTGTTCCGGCCGAGCACGAACACTTTCTCAAGGCCATGCAGATCAAGGGAGCCTTTGCCCTCGCCGACATGCACTTTACTCATAGTCAAACGCAACAGACTATCGACGCATTTAGCCAGCGTGCCAGTGGGACTGCGCCCAAGAAAAAGGACGCGAATGCAGACACACAAGCGCCGACGGTCGCCGCTGAACTGAACGCGCCCCACGTGATTATGCGAGATGGTGTGGCCCGGTTCACCAACATGCTTTTCACGATTGGCCTGCTGCTGCCTGGCGACAAGAAGTGAATCGTCCTTGCGCTCGGGCTGAGCCGGTTTTATTTCTTTATTGCCTATGCTCGTTAGGACCACCCGATGCCTCGCCGACGGAGAACCTGACTATTCAGTTTCGGCACGTCCGGTGGGAGCTTCTTCTGGGAGGCCGACCAGATCGCGACATCAACAGCGTCCGAACCTCCATCCGGACTTGCCAGAGAAGCCATTGACAGCACATGGGCCTCATCCGAACCACGCAAAGGGCGGACGGTTGTTCACTGATAATTAATTGAGAGTCAGGGTTCCTG
>JAATFH010000091.1 GCA_015655315.1 Terriglobales bacterium | reverse complement strand
GGGCAGCTCGCTTCCGAAGACTTGCCAGAGACTACGAACGACTCGATACCAGCCTCAAAGGCTTCCACTACATCGCATTCGCCTGCATCATGATCACACGAATGTTTCACCTACTCGTATGAAAGACATAACAGCCTCTAGGTCCCCGGTGGAATGGAGTAATAACAAAGCCTCACTGCATTTCATAGAATCGCTAATCCGTAATGGGAAACGATTCAACTCTGTCGATTCTCTCATTACCGGGTTCTCGCCGAGTGCATCATCGCCAATCCATTCATTGAACGAATCGGATCATTCCTGCCGTAGTGCGGTTGTCGGATCGACACCGCTTGCGCGCAAGGCGGGTAAAAAGCCGGCAAGGCCCGCGGCCAAAGCAAGAACGACCACCGACCCAATGAACGTCAATGGATCGTGTGGATTCAATCCATAGAGTTGGCTCCGGATCAGATTGGCGAGGGCCAGCGCAAGCACAATACCGGCAGCCAGGCCGGCTCCGATGAGAAGGAGCACCTCGCGCATGACCATCGCAATCACGTTGCTGCACAACGCTCCGAGCGCAATACGGATTCCGATTTCGCGCGTCCTCCGCATCACAACGTAAGCCATGACCCCGTAAAGCCCGATGACGGCGAGTAGAGTAGCAAGTCCACCGAATACCCCGGAGAGGCTCGCCACCAGTCGCTCGGTCCGTAACGAGAGTCCAATCTGTTCGTTCATGGTTTGCAGGCCGACGACCGGAACATGCGGATCGAACTGCCGCATGCGTTCGCGAAGTTCATCCTCGATCTGGCGCGGATCGATCTGCGTGCGCAGATAGACGTTCATGAAACGGAAATGAGTGCCTTCAAGGTACGGGAAATAGGCCTGCGGCGGTGGCGTCTCTCGCAGATCTCTGTATTTCCTGTCTGGAATCACTCCGATTACTTCAGTGTCCGGTGTGACCGTCTCCATGTCGTCCACAAGCCCGAAGCGCTGCCCGATCGGATTTCGCCCCGGGAAATATTCCCTGGCAAAGCTCTCATTGACGATAGCGTATTTGGTCGGCCCAACGTCATGCGCTGTAAACTCACGCCCGGCGAGGACAGGAATACCGAGCGTAGCAAAGTAGTCCGGACCAACCTCGCTGAGAACTGGCTGCTGCTCGATCGGCGCTCCTTCGAAATCCTTGCCAAGAACCGCATTCTGCCATG
Source organism: Terriglobales bacterium (assembly GCA_015655315.1). Taxonomy (GTDB): domain Bacteria; phylum Acidobacteriota; class Terriglobia; order Terriglobales; family Acidobacteriaceae; genus Alloacidobacterium. The sequence goes on along the minus strand of JAATFH010000091.1, from coordinate 2,374 downwards.
CATAGCCCTTCAGAAGCGGCATGGATGAGAATCCAACCGACGCAACACCGGGCATGGTTTGCAGGTTGACGTTCAATCGTTCATAGAACGATTTGGTTTGTTCGTCGGAGTATCCATTGAGCGAAGGGTCGATTGTGAATGTAAGAAGATGATCGGTGGGGAACCCCGGCCCCAGGCTTTCGAGGTTGCGCAAGGTACGAACGAAAAGGCCTGCACCGACGAGCAGCAGCAGCGACAGAGCTATCTGAATGCCGACCAGCATCCGGCGGAGAGAAATGCCGCCGGCTGAGTGCGCGCCGGATCTGTCTTTGAGTGAGAGCGTGATTTCAGTACGCGAGCCGCGAACGGCGGGCAGAAGGCCGAAGACCAATGAGGTCAGGAGCATGACTCCCACAACGAAGACCAGCACGCGTCCATCTGGAATGGGAGAGACAACAAACTCGGCCGCCGCATCCCCTGGAAGATAGATGCGCATCAGAACGCGATCCGCCAGAAAAGCCAGCGCAAGTCCGACGACGGTTCCAGCGGAGGAGAGGATCAGACTTTCGATAAGCAATTGGCGAACAATGCGCGCTCTGCCAGCTCCGATGGCCAGACGAACAGCGAACTCCCGCTCTCGCGCCGTGGCGCGGGCCAGCAGCAGATTCGCCAGATTGGCACAGGCAAGAAGAAGCACCGCTCCGGTGAGCGCGACCAAAAGCCATAGCGGCTTTCGCATGTAGTCGCGGAGCCCATTCTCTGAGCCAGGCAAAAGCTCAACCCGATTGCGGAGAAACAGTTGCCGATCCGCAGCCGTCGCGGATCTCGCGAATTCTGGCTGCTGCGCCTCCATTTCGAGAATGCCGTGCAAAAGCGGCTGCAGTGAAAGTTGTGCTTGTTGCGCGCCGACGCCGGGCTTGAGGCGCCCGTACGCGGTGACCCAACTCAGGCGGCGGCGCCGATCCTTGAGACCGTCCGAGTGTGGCGTCATTTCCGTCTTCATCATGATCGGAACGAAAACCTTCGCCGGATTTCCCAGTTCCACCCCGTCGAAACCGGGCTGCGCGACTCCGATAACCGTCATCGCTTGACTGTTGATGACGATCGTCTGTCCGACAATTTTGCGGTCACCATTGAAGTAGCTCCGCCAAAAGCTGTAGCTGAGTACTACGACCGGCCTGCTGTCGGGTACCGCGTCGTCGTCCGGAGCGATGGTGCGGCCCAATGCCGCGCCGACGCCCAGTACCGGGAAATACGAGCCGGAGACCAACTCTGCAGTGATCTGCCCCGCGCGATCGCCATAGCCGAGAGTCACCGTGGTTGGGAATCGGCAGAACATCCCGGAGAAGACTTGATTGTTATCGCGCAAATCTTCAAACATTGGCCAGGAAATGGTGTTAGGGCCGAAACTGTTGCCGTAGTGATTCCCGGTCTCTCTGACAATCACAAGCTGCTCGGGATGATTGACCGGCAAGAGCCGCAGAACTACCTGATCCAGCAGGCTGAACATAGCGGTGTTCGCCCCAATGCCAAGCGCCAGCGTCCCTACGGCGACCAGGGAAAAAGTAGGGTTCTTCGCAAGCGTCCGTATGCCATATCGAATGTCCTGCGCGAGCCTGTCCAGCGAGACTCCGGCGCGAACATCGCGGACGCTCTGTACGACCTGATCTATCCCTCCTGTTTGGCGACGAGCATAGCGATGTGCCTCTTCGGGGTCCACCCCGGCCTGCACCTTCTCGGCCGATACCAGTTCCACGTAGGCCTGGAGTTCCTCATCCAGGTCGCGATCAAGTTGTTTTCTGCGGAACACATTGTTCCAAAGCGCGCGGATTCGACTGATCACAGAACCTCCTATGTGGTGCGCAAGGCAGTTGCCATCGCGAGGGATATTCGCCCCCATCGCTCCGACTCGGCGTGCAGCTGCTTTTTGCCGGCTTTGGTCAAGGAATAGAATTTCGCGCGGCGGTTGGTTTCCGATTCACCCCAGAAGGATGTGAGCCAGCCGGCCTGTTCCATGCGGTGCAGGGCGGGAAACAAGGATCCGGCTTTGACGTCGAATGCTCCGCCAGTGATTTGCGCGATTCTGCGCGATACACCCATCCCATGCAGTTCCTGGAGAGTAAGAGCCTTCAGGATGAGGAGATCGAGTGTGCCTTGCAGGAGATCGGATTGAGGGGCAGGCATGAACTCTCCTATTGACTGTCTATAAGACAGTAGCACCTCTCTTATAGACAGTCAATAAGAGCAGACAATTTTGACGGACCATGCCGCGAACAATGATGTATGCCCTAGTTTGGGCCTGTTAAGAGTCAAATTCAGAGTCAAATAATGACAACAGGCCAACGCGCTCACTGATGCGAAATCAAGTGCGTTTTTGGGTTCTGAGCGGATCGTT
>JAATFH010000413.1 GCA_015655315.1 Terriglobales bacterium | reverse complement strand
TGAGCGAATTGAATCGCGCGCGAATTTTGCTTAACTCTATGCGATCTTTGCGAAGTTCGCGATCATGAGCAATGGCTTTGTGAACAGCATCCAGTAAATCCTGGCCCCGAACGGGCTTGGTGAGAAATTCATGCGCACCACCTTTCATGGCGCGGACCGACATAGGGATGTCCCCGTGACCTGTAATGAAAATGATTGGGATCTGGACGCCGGCGTCATTCAGTTTGACCTGAAGCTCAAGGCCGCTTAGGCCCGGCATCCTGACGTCAAGCACCAGGCAGGCTGGAGCATTCGGGAGCGTCGCTGTGAGAAAATCCTGAGCGCAAGTGAAGATCTCTACGCGTAGTCCGACCGACCGAATCAGGCTTTGGAGCCCATCGCGAATCATACGATCATCGTCGATGACGAAGACTACCGGATCCTGCTCTTTCATACGGCAAACTCGCTGGGTAAGGTAAAGTAAAACACCGAACCGGAAGAGCCATCGGATTCAGCCCACAAGCGCCCACCATGGGCCTCTATGATCGAACGGCTGATTGACAAGCCCATTCCCATACCGTTGGAGCGGGTTGTAAAAAAGGGCTCGAACAAGCGCTTCATGACTTCCGGATTTATACCAATGCCCGAGTCCTGGACCGAAACCAGAATCTGGCCGCTGCTTTGTGGACTCGAGCGTATCACCACTTTCCTGGGTCGATCCGTAGTGCAGATGATTGCATCGATTCCATTCATCACAAGATTCACAACTACTTGCTGCAGTTGGATACTGTCGCCGAGAACATGCGGTAAATCGGGCGAGAGCTCAAGTCCGATCGTCACATTGTTCGTGGAGGCCTGGGCTGCGGCCAGTGCTACCGTTTGTTCGATCATCTGATTCATTTGAACAATCGACTTTTCCGGCGTTGCCCTGGTAATAAGCGATCGGATTCGGGCAATGACTTCCGCGGCTCTCGTGGCCCCTTGGGCTGCCCGCTCCGCTGCGGCTCGTGCTTCAACAAGATCCGGATGCTCACGCGATAGCCAAGCCACGCAGGCGTCCGCGTTCGCTGCGACTGCGGCGAGAGGCTGGTTTACTTCGTGAGCTATCGATGCTGTCAGTTCGCCGATAGTCGTGATACGAGCTACGCGAGCCAGTTCGGTTCGCGTGACCTGGAGATTTTCTTCAATACGCTTCTGTTCCCCTATCTGTTGCAGAATTGCGTTGTGAGCATTCCTGAGGTCGGCTGTTCGTTCCGCGACTCTTACCTCTAGTTCGTCGTGTGCTCGCCGCAGAGAATCTTCCGCTTGCCTACGCCATGAGATTAGTTGTGTCACCCCTATTTCACACCCGATAAAGGTCAAAAAGTATGGGATGTCACTGGGCTTCATCGCGAAGACGCGAAGCGGGGGAGTAAAAAAGTATATTACGGCGAGCCCGCTGCAAACCACCGCGAACCAACCAGCACCTGACCGGCCGAACCATGTGCTGAGAATCACTGCGATTGAGAAAAAGAACCAGAAAGGATTGCCAAACGAATGTTGCAGCGCGAGCGAAGTCAGCAGCGCGAGCGATACGAAGACGATCGCAAGGCCATAGCTGTAGATGAGCCGCGTTGATGGGGCAGAGCTGCTCTGTATCCTCAAGACAACACAATCCAAAAATATGGAGACATTTGCATTGTCCCAGATTTCTTGGTCAAGAGCATGTTGTGATTGGAGTCTGATTGAGCGAGAGCTCGATTTAGGCGAAAGACAACTGACATAGTTACCACCCGTGTGGGTAATATCGCTAATATGCTCATCGATGATGGAGGGCGGGCCGACCGGATGTCTTGTCGGTTACTCGGACAAGTGGCATCCCGTAGTTCCTCGAGCCCACCCGACTTTTCAGGCGCTACAATTTACTGAGCTTCGACATAGAGGCCCGTTGGACAATCCCAACTCTAGCGGCGCTTCTTTCAGACAGCTCTGCGCGTTCTGATACTCGTCGTTCGACAACTGTCGTGTAAGTCAACTCACCCGGCTACTGCGAAAGCTTCTCAATCTGGATATGATAGGCGAGCAAAGCATGCTCGCCATGGGAGAGGGAACGCACCTAGTTGGTAAATCAACCGACGTTCGGCGAATAACAGGTCGATTCTTACTACAAATCGACCTGCGGAAAGGCCGTGATTCTGAGCTTGGCACCGGCATATGGGACCAGGATTAACGTTTCTTCCTGCTCCCCGCTGCGAACCGGACTTTTCGGAAGCGGATTGGCAACGCCGTCCTCTGAGCGCCACTGATTTAGGCGGCGGCCTTTCACTTCGAGACGGATAGCTGCGTCCATGGCGGTGAAGGGCCGGGCGGAGACGGACACTTCCACAACCTTAAGAGATGCGGCTGAGGCTTCATCGACTGCAAGAGCGTAGTTCCAGCTCCGCGTAGGAAAGACCTGCCAATCAGCTGTCATACCTCGGTCACGCAGCTTTACCCAGCTCTCGCCCGGATCGAGAGAGAAAAGTAGCGGACCACGTTCGATTGCGATTGAATTTTGAAACCACCGCGAAACACGGGGCTGCATGGGAAGCTTCAGCACTATGCGGTCGTCGGACTTCCAGCTTCTGCGAATTTCGGCAAAAGTTCCTGGCTTAAGTTCTGCTGGCACATTCTGCCCGTTCACTTGTACTGAGGCGCGATGCGCCCAGGCAGGTATGCGAAGCGAGAGTGCGAATTCGATGGGCTGATCGGAATGAACCGTAATGATAATTGTGTCTCGAAAGGGATAGTCCGTCTCCTCAACGAGCCGTATCTCTGTGCCTTGTAATTTCGTCGTCACTTCGCAGGGTGCGTATAAAGCAGCTACAAGGCAATCGTCGCCTTTAGCCATCCAAAGGCTGCTTGTGAACTTCGGCCATCCCTGGTGGAAGTTGGCCGTGCAGCAGCCGAAATGCGGCTCGAGACCGTACAGATTCGATTCGGCACTGTTTGTGGTCCAGGGCTTGGAATTGAGGCTGCACTGGATCTGATTCGACTGCTGATCGTACTGATGAGCCCACATGTCGTCTGTAAAGGTACCGGGTAATGCATTGAATGCCAGCTTCTCGATGCGGTCGCCTATGTCGGCTTTCCCAAAAGTGGCAAGAACGATCTCGAGTGAGTACATGGTTTCAACGACGGAACACAACTCCGTGCCATGACTAGGATCGATGCCTCCAAGATGCTCATCGCAGGAAAACATTCCGTTGGGCATGCCATGGTACTTGTCGAGAGCAGCCAGCTGGCGGTCGAAATTTGTCGATTCCGCTTGGTCGCCTGACATACGGTACTGCACGGCTGCGACCTTGAGCGCCTGAGAATGATTGACCCCGTGCGTTTGCATCGCGAGATCGGGCTTCTCTATATGCTTATTACTCATGCCAAGTACTTCCCGTGTCATGGGATAGGTGAATTGGAAATTGGCAAAGAGAGCTTCCCAGTCAAAGCCCTGCTGCTTAAGGAGCCCGAATAGCTCGATGAATTTCGGGTCACCCGTGCGCTCATAGAGCCACAGCACGACAAACGCCTCGTCCTGCCAACGATACTTGCCCCAATCCCTGAGTGGACGGGATGGCAACTCTGCCAACTGATAATGGAAGTATTTAGTAAGCACAGGTATCACGCGTGAATCGCGCGTGACCTCGTAATACTGCATGAGCGCCTTTACCATTACCATGCGCGGCCACCAGTCGTCATTGCTCGTCGGACCAATCATTCCGCTGGCGGCCTGATGGTTAAGAGTCCAGTCCACAAAGCGCTGGGCTTTCGCCTTGAGCACATCATCATCCAGTTGCCAGGCGAGGGGCAGAAGACCATCGAGGAAATAAGGACCACGCTCCCAGCTCTCGCCTGTGCCCCCAAGCCAGCCACTGTTGCTTCCTACATCAGGCCAAAATTCGTCGAGGTGCCCGCCCATTCCATCCGCTTGAATACGAAGCTGACGACGTAGCCATCCCGTGGGACGCACTTCACCTAACGGCAGTAAACGGAATGTTCCAGGAGAGAGTTTCGCAGTAGGGGCCGCAGCGCTGGCACCGGCAAAAGCGTGCACTGTGCCAGGAAGAGCAAGTCCTATTGCCGAACTCATGATGCCTTTCAACAGATCGCGTCGATTTGCTTTCGGCGTGTGGATCATTTGTTCTATTTTTACAGTGCATCCGATCGTGGCGGGCTCCACCATCTGGTCTATAGACCAAATAGTCCACGCCTAATGCTAGAGACGAATGATTCCGCGTTGAAGGGCAAAGGTCGCAGCTTCTGTGCGGTCGCTGACATCAAGCTTGGCGAAGAGATGGATGGTGTGGTTGCGCACTGTGCTCTCGCTCATACCCAGAATCTGCGCTATATCCTTGTTGATGAGGCCGTGCACGATGAGTTGAAGAACCTCATTCTCACGCGGAGTCAGCTCGGGACGCGGTGCCCGCTCAGCGATCAGCTCGGCAAGCTCGACCGGGAGATAACGGTGACCGGAGTATGTCTTGCGTATGGCCGCAGTGAGCTCTTGC
>JAATFH010000065.1 GCA_015655315.1 Terriglobales bacterium | reverse complement strand
TACCGGCCAGAGCGCAGGCCGTTTACGGTTCGATCTTCGGAACGGTGACCGACAACACCGGCGCCGTGGTTCCCAGTGCAACCGTCACAGTCACCGACATTAGTAAGGGAACCACCGTCAGCGTTCAGACAAACGACAGCGGTTCTTATACGGTTCAGCATCTCATTCCAGACACCTATCGAGTGGATGTAGAGGTCAGCGGTTTCAACAAGGCCACCGCAGATAATGTGATCGTTTATGCCGATACGGCTCCCAAGGTCGACCTCCATCTCACGGTTGGGGCGGTCTCCAACACAGTTACGGTAAGCGCAGCTCCGGGTCTGCTGGAGACGGACCGCGCCGAAGTGAGCACCATCCTGAATGCGCGGGCGGTGGAAAACCTGCCCAACCTGAACCGCAACTTCACGGCTTTCGAGTTGCTGACACCCGGTACAACATATATTGGTTGGGGTCCTGGCGAAGGAAGCGGCAACCCGCAGCGGAGCCAGTCGATTGAAGTGAACGGCCAGCTGCCCTTCGCGACCGGCTATGAACTGGACGGCACCGACAACCAGGAGCCCATCAACGGCGTCGCCGTCATCAATCCAAATCTGGATTCGGTTTCGGAGATGAAGGTCACCTCTCAGAATTACGATGCAGAATTCGGCAAAGCTGTAGCTGGTCTGGTGACAGCTCAAACAAAATCCGGTAGCAACGCATTCCACGGCTCGGCTTTCGAATACCGCCGTTCTGACGCACAACAGGCACGCGACCCCTTCGCCAATGCGACGATCAATTCGCTTACTGGAGAGTATCTATCCCCGACACTGCATAATCAGTTCGGCGGATCAGTAGGTGGGCCGATTAAACGGGACAGGCTCTTCTTCTTCGGTGATTACCAAGGACTCCGCGAAAAAACCGGGTCCTCGACGCTGACCACCGTGCCTACGCAATTGGCGCTCAGCACCTGCACTTCGGGCGGGGCATGCAACATGAGCGACTATCTGCAGAACGGTCAGGGACAGATTTACAAGCCGAACAGCCTGAATGACAGCTCCAATGCTGGTCGCACTCCTTATCCCGGAAACATTATTCCGGCAGGTGACCTGTCACCGCAGGCGATTGCCTTCTTCAAGCTCATCCAGGCAAATGCGCCGCCAAACGTGACGGGTTCGGGCACCAGCATTACGAACAACTTCGCTACGTCCGGCTCAGGTATCTTCAATACGAACCAGTTTGACGTGCGCGGGGATGGACGACTGGGACAGAACCTTCATCTCTTTGGCCGTTACACGTACTTTGGTGTGGGCCTGACGGGCGATCCTTATTTCGGAGCGGCGGGCGGTCTTGGTTATGGTGCTGGCGGCTTCGCAGGAACGGATTCGGCACGGTATCAAAGCATCGCCTCAGGTGGCGATTATGTCGTGTCGAACACCTGGCTTACGGATTTCCGGTTCGGCTACTATCGCATTTACAACAATACGGTCGGCCCCGACTCCAACCAGGCTCTCGGCAATGCCCTTGGCATTCCAAACGCCAATGTCGGCGACCTGTCTCTGAACGGCGGCCTGCCGCAGTTCAACATCGATATTCCGAGCAACGGCAGCAACGGCGGTCAGAATGTCGAGTACGGTACCTCAGCCAATCCAACCTTGCAGCAAACGAGCCAATATCAGTTTGTGAACAACTGGTCTCACCAGATCGGAAACCATAACATCAAGTTCGGCGCGGATTACCGCTACGGAAAGAACCACACGCTCTCCATCGCCAGCAATGCGCTTCGTTCCGGCACTTACTTCTTCGCCGCGCCGCGTACCTCTGGAGTCAATGCTGACGGTTCAACCTCTTCCGGCGTGGGTTTTGCAACCTTCCTGCTGGGCGACACAACAACCTTCTGGCGCACACAAACACAGAACACAGACGCGGCAACGCGGCAAAACCGCTTCTTCGCATATGTTCAGGACCAATGGCACGCAACTCCCAAGCTAACCTTTAACTATGGTCTCCGCTGGGAGCTTTATACTCCCGAATCGGTGACCGCCAAGGGTGCGGGCGGATTGCTTGACCTGAATACGGGTATTCTCCACATCGCAGGCGTTGGCTCAAACAGCAGCAGCCTGAATGTGAAAAATAACTTTGCGAATTTCGCGCCACGTCTTGGTCTTGCGTACCAGGTTCTTCCCGGAACGGTAGTACGCGCTGGCTATGGCATCGTTTATGGTCAAGGATGGGCGGGTGACACCTTTGGCGGTGTGCTCACATCGTCCTTCCCGTCACAGGTCCAGCAGACTCTCACCCCGGTCACGAACAGTGCCGCCGTGTTCACTCTTGCCCAGGGGCCTCCAGGCTATACCTTCCCGTCCGTGCCAGCTGACGGCAACTATGCGCTGCCGGATGGCATTTCTCAAACAGCGCGTCCGACGCAGGTAAGGCTCCCAACCGTCGCGGGTTGGAACCTGATGGTGCAGCAGGAAATTGGCTCGACCATGTCGATACAAATCGGCTACATCGGCAGCCAGTCTTACCACAACATGTTTGAATCGTCTCCGTCCTATAACGCGAACGAACAGACGCTCGCCGGCTTTAACCAGATCAATCCGACAACCGGCCAGATTTACACGCAGGCCGAGCGCTCTCCGTTTTATGACGGCACTGCGCAGCGGCAATTAGGCGTGAAATTCGGTACACCGCACGGGTGGACCCAACGGATTGACTACATGGCCAACCAGGCGACCGGAAGCTACAACGCACTACAGATCGTAGTGAATAAGCGCTTCACCTCAGGTCTGCAGTTCTTGAGCCATTACACCTGGTCGCATGCACTGGGCCATGAGTCCTACCAGTTCCTGATCGATCCTCGTATCGGTCGTGGCAATGGCTACTACAACCGTCGGCAGGCATTCGTATTTGCCGGCAATTATGACTTACCCTTCGGCAGGGACAAGTTAGTTGGTTCAAATGTTCCGGGATGGCTGAACCAGATTATTGGTGGATTCCAGGTAAACGGAACCGCCACGATAGATGGCGGCATACCCTATAACACCAACTACGCGAACTGCTCGAATGACAATGACGTGGGAGCCAGCGATAATGCCTGCTTCCTGAACAAAACCGGCGGAAGCTTCGGCATCAAGAAGGGCTCGTATGATCCCGTCGGCCGGTTCGTTCCATACTTCACACCATCGCCGTATGTTCTGCAGTCTCCGGGACAGCCAAACAATACTTTTGGCGGTTTCGCTCGTCCGGCGCCTGGCACATGGGGCAACATTGGACGCGATGCTCTGTGGGGGCCTGGTCTGTGGAATGCCGATGTGTCGCTCGCAAAGAATTTCACAATCCGCGAAGGAATTCGCCTGCAACTGCTCGCCCAGGCATTCAATGCTTTCAACCATGTGAATCTGGCTAATCCAGATACATGCGTCGATTGTCAGGACTTGAATAGCGTTGGTGTGCAGAACGCAGGCACGATTCAAGGCACAGTAGGCAACCAGGATGGGACTTCGTTGCGCAGATTGCAGTTCGGCGCACGAGTCCAGTTCTAGATCTATCCTTTGTTTGATGATGAAGGGCGAACCTAGCGGTTCGCCCTCCTTGTTTGCAATAACTCCGTCACTAAAGAGTTACACAACGCTGGTTGAGAACATTCATCGCATGAAGTACTTCATAAGCTATTTACTTTGGTTCCTGTTGGGAACGTTTGATGTCGCATTAGCTCAACAACAAGTTACAAATGAGCAGCCTTCTCTGGAAAGCTTGTCTCTGAGTACCGATGCATCTGCTGCCGAACGTTTTGTTGCCGCTCACGGTCAACGCGCCGTTTTGATGGGATATTCGCAGCAAGGGCTGGAGGCCTGGGCATATCCATTCCAGATACTCTCCGGCTATCGGATTGGTTTTCAGCCGCAGGGAACTACGAGTGAAACCGACGGCCGAGCGCTTCTGTGCCGATTGATTTACAGTCCTGATTCCATCACGCGTGTTTACATCGGCTCCGATTACATCGTGTATGAAAAGCTCTTTGTCCCCATCGATCAAGCTGCCGCCGTCATCAGCTATCGCGTAGTAGCTGCACAGCCGATTGACATTGTGGTCCACTTCACACCGGTTCTCAACCTGATGTGGCCCGGGGCCTTAGGGGGACAGAGTACGGCGTGGAATCCAGCCGCTTCTGGATATGTGATATCCGAGCCATCGAGCGGCAACTCTGCATTCGTAGCATCACCTCAGATCGTGGCGCACGATCAGGTGACGAACAGTACATTGCGTTCGGATAATTCACTTGCATTTACGCTGCACCCGGCATCCGCCGCAAAAGACAACGCAACAGCAACGGTTTTTGTCGGTCTGAATCCATCGGGAAAAAAAGACGCTGCAGCAAATGTCCGAGCATTGGCCGAACGACTACCAGAGTTTGAGTCTCGGGCGCAAACGCATTACAACAATCTCGAGCAGGATACGCTGCAAATTCACACGCCAGATGAAAAGGTGAATCAGGCGCTCGCCTGGGCAAACATCGCGCTCGATCAGGCCTGGGTCTGTAACGACAGGATTGGTTGCGGCACGGTTGCGGGATACGGTCCATCGAGGAACGAGCGCCGCCCTCAATACGACTGGTTCTTTGCCGGGGATGGGCTGGCAACTCTCGAAGGATTTTTGGCAGGCGGACAATATTCACGCGCACGCGAGGAACTTGAATTCATCGAGAAGTATCAGGACAAGACGACGGGAATGATCTGGCACGAAATTTCGCAAAGTGCCGGATACATCGACTGGTCCAAATATCCATACATGTTTGTTCATGTCGACATCAGCTTCGACTATCTCGCCGCAGTTGCGCGCTATGTTTCTGTGACAGGAGATACTGCCTTTGCCAGCGAACACTGGCCGTCGATTGCTGCCGCTTATCAATATTGTCAATCCATCATCCGTCCTTCCGATCATCTTCCGCACATACCTGCCGACAAAGAAGGCGGCAATGAGCAGGAGCGGCCGGATGACGATCTGGGACTCTCGTCGGCTTGGGTGGCGGCGACCGCGGGCTTTGCCGATCTTGCCAACCTGACGGCGCACAAGCAGATGGCCGATGATGCGCTCGCGGCAAATCAGCAGGCGCGCGCCGCGATTGCCGCGAATTATTGGGATTCGAACCATCATTTCTCGATAGACGGGCATACGGCGTCGGGGACGCCGATCTTCACTCGCAGGAGCACAGGTACTTCTGTCATCCAGCAGGATATTTTTTCTCCCCAGCAGAACGAAGAACTCCTTGACCAGCTTGCATCCGCGCATTTTCAAACGGATTGGGGCATGCGTGGCGTCGCCGCCGATTCGCCGATCTTCGATCCTTATTCCTATGCGACCGGAAGCGTGTTTGCGCTGAGCTCAACCAATGGCGCGTTGACTTTCTGGAAGGCACATCGTCCGGATACAGCTTTATCCCTCTGGTGCGGTATTCTCGCGTGGAATACGCTGGATTCTCTCGGTCATCTGCACGAAGTCCTCGCTGGGAATTTCTATCGTCAACAAATGGAGTCCGTTCCAGAGCAAACGTGGTCGTCTGCTGGTTTGCTGGATGCATCCGTGAGAGGTCTCTTAGGACTGGATATAGACGGAGTACACAATCATATTGTTTTTTCGCCTCATTTGCCTCCGAATTGGGCAAATGTCTCCGTGAAGAACATTCATCTGCCTCAAGCAACGCTGGATTTCACTCTCACCCAGACTGCGGAGAGCCTGGACCTGGAAATCAGAAATACTGGTAAGCCGGTGACGCTCCTCTTCGAGCCCAGATTGCCATTGGGCGCGAAGCTTGTGACGGCTGATGTGAAGGGTCGTGCGAGCAACGTTGATGTCCGGCATTATCCCGGAGAAGACCTGGCTCATATCGAGATACAAGCTCCTTCTGGTTCCAGCCATTGCCACATACATTTTGTCGGCGGAGTGTCGATCATTCCGCATCAAAACGTCCCACAAGTCGGGGATCAAAGCACGGGCGTGAAAATCACAAATCTTCAATGGTCCGGGAATATTCTATCGATGAAGGGCGATGTTCTCGCTGCTGATAAAACTGCTTTTCAGATCAAAACCCCTTGGAAAATCATCAGCGCGAAGGGCGCAAGTGTACGTCAATCTCAGGATGGGACTTACGAATTGATGTTTTTGCCCTCGGCACAGGATCAGCATCCAGGCTATCGATCTTCACAAGTCGACATTATTTTTGCAGGCACGGGCAAATGATGAAGACGGCTTAAATTGCGTATCCAGGCCAGCTGCCGGAATCGCTTCAAGCCGGTTGTGCAATCCGAACAACATCTTGACACCCAGCATGATTAGCATCACGATGTAATTCTAATCATGCTGGGTGAGTTTGAATACGTACTCATTACCGCTGCGGCCGGACTTGGCGACAAGGCTTATGGCGCCGCGATTCGGGAAGAGATTGAATCGTCGACCGGACGAAAGTGCTCGATTGGCGCGCTCTACACCACCATCGATCGTCTTGAAACCAAGGGTCTGGTCAAGACATGGATGGGTGAAGCCACGGCACAGCGGGGAGGCCGCTCGAAGCGTATGGTTCGTGTGACACCGAAAGGCGTGCAGGCAGCGAAGAATTTTTATGACACAGTGATTCAGGTAAGCCGCGGCGCTTCGTGGGTGACGAACTGAGTCAGGAGTTTCATGAGATGAGTATCGGATGGCCAATCGTGGAGTTTGCGGCTCAATTGCTGGAGCGCGACGAACGCGAGGCCGTGCTGGGTGATTTAGTAGAACTCGGCACAGGTGCTCTGCAAGGACTACGCGATGTGCTTGGTTTAGTGGTCCGCAGGGAACTGATCCCCTGGGAAAGCTGGCGACCGTGGCTCGCCGCGTTTGGCATGGCATTGCCCGGAAGCCTCCTGCTGATGGGATTCTCCGTGTCGGTCAGCGAATCCTGCCAACATCTCTTTGGCTCCAAGGTTCACTCGGGAACTGGTTTGACTCTGGGCCCAGACTTCGCTCTGTTGCTGTGTAACGTTCTGCTTTTGCTTGGCTGGTCATGGACCGGCGGTTTTGTGATGGGGACGATTTCCCGGCGAACTGTGCGCGTGAGCGCGGTTCTGTCTTTTCTGCCGTGCGTGTTTTGTCTGGCCAGGTTCCGCGTGGAATCCATGTCGCGGTTTTGCCTGCTGCTTTTTTTACTTCCTGCAATATGGGGAGTTCGTCGCAGCTTGCAAATGGCGCATATCCCATTGAGATCGGCGCTTCTTTTCGCGGTTGCCATCACGTTGCTGACAGTTCCTGCCTGGAGCAACAATTGGGGCGCATGGATTGCCAACTGCGCGCTGAGTTGGCCGGTGTGGTACTTGGTTGCCATCGCCCGGAAGCGCACCGCGCAGGATCAGAGTTCGTAGCTTTGCCGCTATTCCCCAACTGCCTATTTAATACTTAGCTTTCACTATGCTTTTTTCTCGCTACCTCTCACGCTTGCAGTTCATCTTCCGCAACAAAAGTAGCGGGATCACTGATGCTGGGACGGCCGGTCTCAACGTGTCCTGCGAAGCGCCGCAGAAAGATGGGCGATTCAGCCGCAGTAATGGAAAGGTCGAACCAGTTAGAACTGGAAGCGAGAGTCCAATGATCTTCGACGGTAGCGTTTGGAGCGAGTGTGAGCGTACGAGCAGGCTCACTCGACGCATACGCATTGGCGATGCGAAGTGTGCACGGGACGGTGCCGGAATTGGTGTGGGTCAGGTAAATGTCTCCGGTGGAGCGGTCATAACGGACTGTAGTCTCTGGAACCGGTTGACCGGAGATAGGAATGAGTCCTCGAAAGTGACTGTAGAAGCCGTTGGGACCATGTAGAGCGACATCGTAGTCGGGGTCGGTGCGTGGATCTTTGCTGGGTTTTCGATCGGAGTTGATATCGGAAAGCAGCCAGTAATCAGAGACAGCCTGCCCTGCTGAAATCGAGTAGCGGCGCGGGGTATCGTGGGGAATGAGTTCGTTGCGCGCATAGAAGGCAGCACCGGCTTTCCCATCATTTTTTAAATCGATCCAGAATTTACCCTCGTTGGCATCGATGCGGCTGTAAGTGTACAGCGCATAAGGCAGTGCGCGGGCAGGGCGCGTGCCCGGTTCCTGGCCGGGCATAGCTTGGACTGCAGGAACGCTGTAAGGCTCGTGCAAGGAGGCGAGGACATTTGGCACGGTGAAAGTTGCCAGGGCTTGCGCTGAGGCACTTTCAGAAGCGCCGGAGAAATCAAAGGCAGAGGTGAGATCGCCGCAGATGGAGCGTCTCCATGCATTGACATTGGGTTCAGGAATGTCGAAGCGGGCTTCCAAGAACTGCAGAACAGAGGTGTGATCGAAGGTCTGCGAGCAGACCCAGCCGCCGGTGCTCCATGGAGAGACGATGAGTAGTGGAACACGCGGCCCGAGACCGATCGGTTGCATGCCGCCAGGATCGGAACCGGGAACGAGAGGCCGCCGCTCGTGAGGGTATTTGTCCATGTCGATGAATTCATCGTGCAGGGCTTCCACCAGATCGGGTGAGACTAATCCCTGAGCGTTGTGCTGCTGTGTGAGTGGAGGCATCGGCGGGACAATGTGATCGAACAGGCCATCATTCTCGTCATAGTTGAGGATGAAGACAGTTTTGCTCCAGACCTCCGGGTTAGCAATGAGAGCTTCAAGGATGAGATTGATGTAGTAGGCGCCGTCGCGCGGCGAGGCATCCGGATGCTCGCAGTACTTGTAAGGGGCGACGATCCAGGAGACTTGTGCGAGGCGGCCACTGGCAATATCTTCACGGAATTCGGCGAGAGTGTGGTCGGTGACACCTTTTGTGACGAGCGGTCCTTTTGGCGCAGCGCCTTCCTTGACCTGATATTGAGAGAAGAATTCCAGTGAGTTGTCCGTGTAGTTATCGGTAGGAGAGCCGGGCTCACCCGTGCCGCCCTGGTAAAGCTTCCAACTAACTCCATTTGCTTCCAGGCGTTCAGGGTAAGTAGTCCAGGTGTAACCATTTGTGTGATGACGTTCATCGAAGCCGGGACCGTTCGGCTTTCTGCCGAGCCGGTTGGCTGCATCCATTGTTCCGGACCAGAGATAGATGCGGTTGGGTGCAGTGTTGGCATGGACGGAACAGTGATACGCATCACAGATGG
>JAATFH010000415.1 GCA_015655315.1 Terriglobales bacterium | reverse complement strand
TTCAATCCCGGCATGCGCGGTAAGGTCTCCGTAGAGGCCTGAAATGGTTCGAATATCGACGTCTAATTCCCGTGCCTCTTCGAGCAGGAGAATGACCTGTTCCGTGGGAAGGGCGAGAGCGATCACGACTTCGTCGATAAAGTGCTGGCGGGTGAGCTGGCGCAACCGCTCCATGCTGCCCAGAATATTCGCAGTGACAACGCTTTCGCTGTCCGGGGCGTCGGAAGGCGAGATGTACCCTAGAAATTGATAGCCGAGGCGATAGTTGCCGATGATGTGCTCACCGAGTGCATGGCTCAGGTGGTTGGTGCCGAGGATCACGATGTTGCGAGTATCGACGCCCTTTTCATAGTGCCGGTAGTAGGCTAGGCGTATGCTCGCGCGCCAGATGCACAGCGCGACCGTAGTTGTGCAGATCAGCAGAATGACGACGGTGCGCGACGCAGCTTCCCAGCGCGCCATATAGAGGCCACCGCAGAGGAGCAATCCGGCATTCAACGACGCCTGCGCGGTTAAGCGCAGTTCGCGTGCGCCACCTGGAGCGAGAACAGGATTGTAGAGATCATAATGTTCCGATACCAGCAGTAGGCAAAAGAGAAACCACGCGAAGAAACCTAAGTAGAGAGGCGCGGCCGACGAATGAATAAATCTAGAAGTGGATCCATCGTCAAAAAAGCGAAGCTTAATCTCCAGGGCCAGAACAAATGCCAGAGTGACGATGACGATATCACCCAGCATCCGCAGAAGCTTGGAGGCAAAGACCGGACCGTCTACCCGGCGTCTGCTTTTCATGGCCTGGTAATTTAACCGTTTCGGCTGCTTTTGCGATGGCTCATTCTTTCGAATGTATTCTGATGTCGCCATATCGTTCTTGAAAACACGGTTATTGGAAGCTTGTTTCGGTATTGAAAAAAATAGCGCGTCAATGCGCTAAGCAAGAATGACAGTATAGATTTTTGTTATGCCACGTCTGAACAACTCTATTCGATAGGCGTATGCCATCAGCCTGGAAAAATCTCTTTGATATTCCCTTGCCGGAGCATAAGTAAAGCGTACAGTCGCTTGAAAAGCGTACAGTCGCTTGAAAAGCGTATGACAAAAAGATGTTACTGGATCAACATCAGTATACACAGAAAATCTCCTAAAAATGCAGGCAGATAGCCTATGTACGCCGGAGGTAAATCCAAAAGTAACCTGAGGATGCTCCGCTTATTGGCAACGTTTCTGTTTTTTGATTTGTCCTTAATAAAATTCGCGTATCCAGAAAAAGGTTCTGTCCTGTGAATGTAATTATCACAGTGACAAACACACCCTTCAAGGGCGAAGTTGCCGCTGAAGCGTATGGTTGTTTAGTCCTTGTTTTGGTCTGTCGCTGCTTCGGTTTGATGCGTCAGTTTCTGAATCTGATGCACGAGGCTTTGCATGCTTCGAAGGGAAGCCTGTTTCGGCATCCGCGCCATTGCATGGTGTTCTATACCGCGGGTGATGCATCCGGCTGACTGCTGCACCCGGTGGCGAAAAGATGGCGAACGTTCGGCCTCTGACAACAACGCTTCGTACGCGCGAAGAATGAGATCCGGGCTTTTGCAGATTTCGAGAATGTCGGTGCCGGCTGCAACCGCTTCGATGGCGGCATCTTCCATGGAACGTTGCGTGAGTATGCCGCCCATCTCCATGTCATCGGAGATCACCAGGCCTTTATAGCGAAGCTTTTTCTTCAGAACTTCGGTAATCCAGAATGGCGAGATAGAAGCCGGCATTCCGCTTCCCGATGCCTGAGGATAAGACGCGTGAGACACCATGATCATCGGCAATTGAGCGGCCAGTGCGCGAAATGGAGCGATGTCCTCGTTCCACATCTCTTCCCACGAGCGAGCGATGACCGGCAGGGCATGGTGAGAATCGAGATCGCCGCCGCCGAGGCCGGGAAAATGCTTGCCGCAGCCAAGGACGCCTTCCGCTGCAAACCCCTGAAGAAAAGCAGTGGCATAGGCCGCCACCTGCACTGGGTCGGCAGATACGGCGCGGCTGCGCATGACACTGGCGGACTCGGGCAGGGCAAGGTCGAGAACCGGGGCGAAGACAGTGTTGAAACCAAGGCCGCGTGCCTCCTGCGCGATGAGGCGGCCATGCTTTTTGAAAAGAGCCGGTTTGCCTGTGGCAAAGACAGCTGCAGGTGACGGCATGGGTGCGATCAAGTCGCGCAGCCGGTCGACCAGGCCGCCTTCGAGATCGACGCAGCGGAAGTTCGGTGCGCCCGCAATTTCGGTGGCTTCGCGAAGAAGCCACGCTGTCTGGTCCGCCTCTTCAATGTTGCGGCGGAAGAGAATCACGCCGCCGGCCCGGATCAGTTTCAGCCAGGCACGCTCGGTAGCCGTCAGCTCTGGACCTTCGAGGCCGGCGATGATCAGTTGCCCCACCTGTTGGCGAAGTGTCGTACTCATGCTTTGCCGCCCTGCGACGATTTGATCTCACCTTGCAATTCTTCGAGAAGGTTGAGAGCCTGCAGCGGAGTCAGTGTGTTGATGTCGGTTTCCTGCAAACGATCGAGAATGCGCTGCGACAAGGGAGTGAACATGGTGAGTTGCAGCGGAGCTTCCGTCTCTGCTGCAACGTTGTGCCGCTCTGAGCGCTCATGCTGCTTCAGTACCTGGCGCGCGCGCTGGATCACCTGAGGCGGCAATCCGGCGAGGCGGGCGACTTCGATGCCATAGCTCTTGCTGGCAGCGCCCGGTTCAATGGCATGCAGAAAGACGATGCCCTGCGGCGTTTCCTTCACGGCGACGCGCAGATTTTTGAGATGCGTCAGCTGTTCCGCCAGCATGGTCAGTTCGTGATAGTGCGTCGCAAATAGCGTTCGCGCCCCGATGTTCGCATGCAGGTATTCAAGCGTTGCCCACGCCAGCGAGAGCCCGTCAAACGTGGCAGTGCCGCGGCCCATCTCATCGAGCAGGATCAGAGAGCGATCCGTGGCCGTATTGAGGATCGTGGCCGTCTCCGTCATTTCGACCATGAAGGTGGAACGGCCCCGCGCCAGGTTATCGCTGGCGCCGATACGCGTGTAGACGCGATCGACGAGGCCATACCGCATCCTGTCGGCAGGAACGAAGCAGCCCATCTGCGCCATGATGACAAGGAGCGCAGCCTGCCGCAGATACGTCGATTTGCCACCCATGTTCGGTCCGGTGAGCAGCAGGATAGCCGGGCCTTGAACATCGAGATAAAGATCGTTGGGAATAAAGCGTCCCTCGCCTGCATCTTCCATCAGGCACTCGATGACGGGATGCCGCGCGCTGACCAGTTCGAGCACAGACTCCGTTACCAGCTGTGGCCGTGCGTAATTCCGCAGCGCGGCGAGATGCGCGAAGTTGGCCAGCAGATCGGCTTCGGCAACGGCGCTGCTGCTCTTGCGGATACGGCTTGCATGCTCGAGAACACTGCGGCGCAGTTCAGCGAAGAGCCGCTTTTCGATCTCTACCGAGCGCTCGTGAGCCGTCAGAATCTTCGTCTCGTAATCTTTCAGTTCGGGAATCGTAAATCGCTCCGCGTTGACAAGT
This sequence comes from Terriglobales bacterium, assembly GCA_015655315.1. Lineage (GTDB taxonomy): Bacteria > Acidobacteriota > Terriglobia > Terriglobales > Acidobacteriaceae > Alloacidobacterium. The sequence goes on along the minus strand of JAATFH010000415.1, from coordinate 9,667 downwards.
GTCTGCTTCCGCTCATAGTCGGGCGGAACACTGGCGAGATTCGACTTCGTGATTTCGATGTAATAACCGAAAACAGAATTGAAACGGACCTTCAGCGAACCGATGCCGGTGCGCGCTCGTTCCCGCTCTTCGATGGCGGCTATGGATTGCCGCCCGCTTGTGCTGAGCGTTCTCAACTCGTCCAGTTCCGCGTCCACCCCAGCGCAGATGACACCGCCTTCCGCGAGCGTGAGAGGAGGCGTCGGCTGAATCGTCTGCTGGATTTTTGTACACAGATCTTCCAGCGGATCGAGCCGGGTCGCAATCTGTCTCCAAAGGGGTCTGTCGATTGGAGCCAGCGTATTTTTCAACTGTGGCAGATGCTGCAGGGAAGCGGCCAGGGCAATCAGATCGCGCGGCCCGGCGCTGTCGAGCGAAATACGCGCGAGCAGCCGCTCCAGGTCGAGAATGCCCTCCAGGCTGCTACGAATCTTCTCGCGCAGAATCAGGTCGCGCCGCAGATGATCGACAGCGTCGTACCGGCTGTGAATCGCGGGCTCATCGTAGAGAGGGCGCAGGATGGAAGAGCGCAGCATGCGCTTGCCCATCGGCGTCTGGCACGCATCCAGCGTACGGAAGAGCGCCGTGTTCGGGCCTGTTTCGTTGAAGATCGACTCGACTAATTCGAGGTTGCGAACCGTGACCTGGTCCAGTTGCAGATGTTCGGCGCGCTCGTAAAAGCGGATGCTGTCAATGTGCCCGAGCTCGACGCGTTGCGTGCTTTGCACATAATGCAGGATCGCGCCCGCCGCAATGGCAGCTGCCGGATGCTGCGAGAGCCCGAAGCCATCGAGGGACGCAGTGCCAAGCTGCCGCTCAAGCAGCGGGACCGCGTAATCTCTGGTGAAAACCCAGTCCTCAAGCGGAGTTTTCGTCTTGATGCGTTCGAGCGCGGGCAACAGTTCCGTTTTCTGTATCAGAAGTGGATTTGTGCCGGAAAAGAGCACCTCACTCGGCGAGGCCTTTTGCAACTCGTCAAGACAGAGCGCCGACGCCTGCGGGCCGGTGAATTCGGCGGCGCGAAAATCGCCGGTGGAAAGATCGAGCAGAGCGAGCGCCGCCAGATTTTCCCCGATGCACACCGCGGCAAGAAAATTATTCTGCTCGGAGCCGAGGGCGGGATCGATCGCCGTTCCCGGCGTGAGGACGCGCGTCACCTCGCGCCGGACGATCTTCTTGGTGAGCTTCGGGTCTTCCATCTGCTCGCAGATGGCGATGCGGTAGCCCTTCCGCAGCAGCCGCGAGATGTAACCCTCGGCGGCATGATAGGGAACGCCGCACATGGGCACGGCGCGTTCTTTATCGCGCGATGTAAGGGTGATCTGCAGTTCGCGGGAAGCTACGTGAGCGTCTTCGAAAAACATTTCGTAGAAATCGCCGAGGCGGAAGAAGAGCAACGCATCGGGATGTTGCTGCTTGGCGGCGGCGTACTGGCGCATGAGCGGCGTCTGCGCCGTCTCAACAGATTGGATAGATGTATCGGACACGGAAAAGCCAGCATATCGTATCGGGACATTGCCTGCTTTGGCCGATTTGTGCATCCCGACGCTTACCTCGGGAATCGGGAATGATACGGCCACTGCTGTACAGGGGTGCTGCGGAAGCTATACTTAGTGTTTACGCAAATATTCAGGGAAATGCATGTATCTGTTATGGCTTAGGGTTGCGGCGGTGTTGTATGGGCTGGCCAGCATGTCGGCGCTGCCGGCTGTGCTGGGCGACCGTCCGCGCTGGCAGAAGGTTTGCCTGCCCCTGACGATTGGCGGCTGGTTCTTCCATTTTGTGGCGTTTGTGGAAATGCTGGCGGCGGCGCACCGCCTGATGCCGGTCGGCATGTACCAGGTCGAATCGACGCTCGGGCTGTTGATCGTCACGGCATTTTTGCTGATATGGATGCGCTACCGCACGATTTCCTTTGGCGTTTTTGCCTTGCCGCTGGCGTTTCTGGTGGTTCTCGTCCCCGCCATCGGGCCGGATAAGTACACGTTCTCGTCATCGCTGGTGCGCAGCGGCTGGATCGTGATTCACGTGACTCTTCTGCTGGCTGCCTATGTCGCGTTGATCTTCAGCCTGCTCGCGAGCCTGTTTTACCTGGCGCAGGAGCGTAAGCTCAAAGACCGGGAATCGCCCGGATTTCTGGAATGGCTCCCGCCCCTTGATACCATGGACCGGATCGCGCAAACGACGCTGGTGTTCGGTTTCTACTGCATGACGGGCGGCCTGTTGATCGGTTCGCTGATTGCGCAGGAGCGCGTGGGTGCCGCTTATTTCCTCGACCCGAAGGTCGTACTGTCGTTCCTGATGTGGGGACTCTACGTCGTCATGCTTTTTGTGCGACGCTCGACCGGTCTGCGCGGCAAGCGAGCCGTGTATCTCTCAAGCGCGGTGTTCGTTGTCATGCTGTGCGTTTGGGCGGCGAACATCTTCAGCTCGGTGCATAGGTTCACGACACCATGAAACTTCTGCTCACAGGCGTGAACCATAAAACGGCACCGGTGGAGCTGCGGGAGAAGCTGGCGATATCGCAGGAACAGCTGAGCGATGCGACGCGCGCTCTGCTTGAGTTTCCCGGCGTGCACGAGGCCATGATTCTCTCCACCTGCAACCGCGTCGAACTGCTGGCCTTCCACGAGGCAAGCAGTCCTGACCTGTTGAGCTTTTTGCAGAGCTATCTCGGAATCGAGACCGTTTCGCTGCGCCCACACACCTACGAATACCGCGAGACGGACGTGGTGCAGCATCTCTTTCGCGTGGCATCGAGCCTTGACTCGATGGTTGTAGGCGAGCCGCAGATTCTGGGACAGGTGAAAGAAGCCTACACCGTGGCTCGTTCTGTCGGAGCAGTGCAGACACACCTGGAAAAACTGCTGCAATCGACCTTCACCGTTGCAAAAAAAGTTCGCAGTGAAACGCAGATCGGAAGCTCCTCGGTTTCGGTTGCCTCGGTTGCCGTCGATCTCGCGAAGAAGATCTTCGGCTCGCTCGAAGGCAAGCGAGTGCTGCTGGTGGGTGCGGGCAAGATGAGCGAACTGGCAGCTCGCCACCTGATGCAGCAGGGCGCAGATTCGATCTTCGTTACCAATCGCACGCATGATCGCGCCGTGCGGCTGGCGCAGAACTTTCAAGGGCATGCCGTGCGCTTCGACGATCTCTACGCAACAGCAGATCAGGCCGACATCATCATCACGTCCACCGGCTCGCAGGAACACATCTTCCGCAAGGAGCACGGCCATCAGTTCTTGCACAAGCGCCGCAATCGTCCCATGTTCTTCATCGACATCGCAGTGCCGCGTGACGTCGATCCGGAGATCAATCGCGTGGACGGCGTATTCCTCTACGATATCGACGACCTGCAGTCAGTAGCGGCTTCGCATCTCGCCGACAGGACACGGGAAGCGCACCGTGCTGAAGCGATTATTACGGAAGAAGTGCAGCGCTTCCACCGGCGGACGAAGGCTCTGAATGCCACGCCGATGATTGTGGACCTTCAAAGCACGGCGGAAGAGATGCGCCAGGCTGAATTACGGCGCGCACAGGCTCGGCTGCAGTCGCTCACTCCGGAACAACAGGCAGCAGTTGAAGCGCTCACGCGCGGGCTGATGAACAAATTCCTGCATATGCCCATGCAGGCGATCAAGGCGGCAGCGCTGGAAGCCGACACCGTCATGCTGGAAGTAATGCGCGCCGTCTTCAACCTTCCTTCGGCGCAGGAGCCTACGGCCTCACGCGCTGCGGAGAAGCCGGCTGCTGCGAAGTCAGAAGAGCCGATTGCTGTGGGCAACCAGAAGGACCGCTCGTGATCCGCATCGGTTCGCGGGGCTCGCAACTGGCGTTGTGGCAGGCAAACCATATCGCCGACGCGCTGCGTGGTGCGGGACACGAAGTCAGCATCGAGATCATCCGCACCACTGGCGACGCCCTGCAAAGCGTAGCTTTCAACAAAGTCGGCACGAAGGGCATGTTTACCAAGGAAATTGAAGAAGCGCTCCTGGCAAACAGAATCGATCTTGCCGTTCATAGTTTGAAAGACCTCCCCACGGAGCTGGCGGAGCCATTTGCGATTGCCGCGATTCCTCCGCGCGTCGATCCCCGCGATGCGTTTGTTTCGGTAAAGTACGAGTCGTTTGCCGCGCTGCCAAGTGGTGCGCGCATCGGCACCAGCAGCCTGCGGCGACAGTCGCAGCTTCGCGCGCAGCGGCGGGATCTGGAGTTGGTAGAGTTTCGCGGTAACGTCGATACGCGGCTGCGCAAGCTGAGCGAAGGTGTTGTCGATGCCGCTGTGCTGGCCGCAGCCGGACTTGAGCGTTTGGGCCGCACCGAGTGGATTCGCGAGCGGTTTTCTTCTTTAGTGCTGTGCCCGGCTCCCGGGCAGGGAGCGCTGGCCATCGAAGCACGTGCCGACGATGCGGAGACGCAGGCGGCTATTGCGTTTCTTGACGACGCCCCGAGCCGTTTCGCCGTGACTGTCGAACGCGCAGCACTGGCCGCGCTGGGCGGCGGATGCCATGTTCCCATCGGCGTTTACTGCGAGTCTTCGCCAGAGGGCTATACCGTGACCGGCGTGGTCGCGCATCCGGACGGTTCCGCAGTCGTACGCGCGGAACTTGAGCATCAGCGCGAACAAGAGGCCGAAGGCCTCGGACAACGGCTGGCTGAGAAACTGTTGGAGCAGGGCGCGCGCGAAATTCTGGGAGCGGTCCAGTTGTGAATTTTCCGCTTGCTGGCAAGACGATCGTCGTTACGCGAGCTCGGCATCAGGCGAGCCGCCTGAGCAGGGAACTGGAGGCCCTTGGCGCTTGCGTCATCGAATTGCCGACCATCGAGATTGTTCCTCCCGGCTCCTATGAGCCGCTCGATGCGGCGCTCCACGATTTGCAACAGTATCAGTGGCTGATCGTGACCAGTGTGAATACGGCACGTGTGCTGGCCGAGCGGGCGGCAGGGCTGCATGTCGATATTCCAGCGATTGCAGGGACGCAGATCGTTGCGATTGGTTCGGCAACCGCAGCCGCATTGCACGAGACCGGTTTCCACGTCGCTTTGATCCCTCCGAAATATGTTGCAGAGTCGGTTGTCGATGTTCTTCGCGACAAGGTTGCCGAGTCGCGGGTACTGCTCGCTCGGGCGGCTGTTGCGCGGGACATAATTCCAGATGCGCTGCGGCAGCTGGGAGCGTCGGTGGACGTGGTCGATGCGTATCGAATGGTGATTCCGGACGAGTCGGCTCGGCTGGTGCGCGGCGTTTTCACGGGTTCTCCACTGCCGGATGCAGTGACGTTTACCAGCTCATCTACGGCAACCAACTTCTTTCAGCTGCTTGGCGAGGCTGGAATCTGTTCGGTGCCGCAGGGTATCCAGTCGATCTCCATTGGGCCGATTACCTCGGCGACTCTGCGGGAACTGGGATGGGAGCCCGCTACTGAAGCCGATCCTCACGATGTGGATGGACTGGTTCAGGCGGTGATTCGGGCGCTTTCCCCTCTTGCAGCTGAGTGAACCCCACCCTGACGAACGTCAGGATGGGGCACCCATTTCGTGCCTCACTTCGTTCAGGGTCCAATTCGCTCAGCGATGACAATTTTGTAGAGATCGAATTTGTCAGTTTTTAGTAGCCGCTGGCGTTGGGGCCGGGTCTTTGACGTCATCGATCCAATAGGCGCTGCGGGCCTTCAGCTCGAAGGGCGGGTGGTCTCTGAGCTCTACGTGAAGGGAGTGCAGCCCCGGCGTAGGTGGCTGCGGATGGAAGCTGATCAGGTAGAAGTTGGGCACGTCATTGCTGACCGCGACGAGGCTCTTTTGCAAATCTTTGGCATTGCTGAAGTGGGCGAATTCGCCTCCAGTGAGCTGCGCGATGGATTCGGCGGTGTTAGTGCGAAGAGAGTTGCGGGCGGCGACGAAGGCCATAGTGGCGAGGCGTACAGGCGGAGCAAGCTGGCTGATGCAGTCGAGCACCTGCTTGCTGTAGTGGCCCTCGTATTCGGCGTCGGCTCCGTCGCGGCTGAAGCAGCCGTGCGTTGGGCCGGGATTGAGACCGGTAAATTTTGACGCTTCATGGTGGACGGCGGCGTGTGTGCTTGAGAAGGCGAAGCTGTACATGGTGGTGTTGGTATTGCTGATGAGCCGCAGGGCCTCTTCCATGGAGGTGTTGCTGTCCTGATCGATGGTTTCGCTGAGCAAAAGAATGGCATGGCGGTAGTCCGCAGGCTGTTGCTGTAGCTGCGAGACTGCAAAGGCGACGCCATCGAGAATAGCGGCGCCGTTATCGCCTGCCTGAAGGTTGTCGAGCTGTTTCGCGGCTAACCCGGTGCTGGGATTGAAGGGCAGCAGCAGACGCGCCGTGCTGTCGAAGGAGACGACGGCGACGCGGTGATCGACATCACCGATGATGGCGTCGAGGATCGCGCCGAGACCGTAATAATCGGCGAGATGCGCTGCGCCTGCTCCTCCGGTTTGAACGACGATGGCGAGAGCAAGCGGCTGGGAGCCGGCATCGTCGTCCAGGGTAATGGTCTGCGGGATGCCGTTGTCGGTAAGGATGAAGTTGTCCGCAGTGAGAGCGAAGACGTTCTTATCCGATTTTGTTTTGACCTGCACGGGCACCTGTACGAGCGTAGAGCGTACGGAGAGGACGGTGGGAGAATCCTCGGCCTGTTGGGCGATTGCAGGCATAAGGGAGAGCATCAGTAGCAGGGCGAGGGGGATTCGTGTCATTGCTTGTCCAGAATGACACGAATCCTTCAATGGCTGGGCCAGGATTTGCCGCTGGACCAAGTCTTGTCGCCGGAAGTGCAGATAGTTTCAAGGGCGCAGTCGACGCATTTCGGCTTGCGGGCGATGCAGACCTGGCGGCCATGGTGGATGATCTCGTGCGAGTAGGCGATCCAGTGGTCTTTTGGGATGATCTTCATCAGGTCCTGCTCGACTTTTTTCGGTTCCGTGTTCTGCGTCAGGTGTAGACGGCGCGAGATGCGCAGAACGTGTGTGTCCACGACAACACCTTCGGCGAGACCGTAGGCTACTCCCAGCACGACGTTCGCGGTTTTGCGGGCGGCTCCGGGAACGGTGGTCAGCTCGGCCAGCGTGCGCGGGACTTTGCCGCCGAATTCGGTGGTGATCTTTTTAGCCGCGCCCAAAATAGATTTGGCCTTATTGCGGTAGAAGCCGGTTGACCGGATCAGCTCTTCGAGCGCTGTTTGTGAGGCTTCGGACATGGCCTTTGGCGTAGGGAACTGGCGGAAAAGCTCAGGCGTGACGATGTTGACGCGCACGTCCGTGCACTGTGCGGAGAGGATGGTAGCGACGAGCAACTCCCATGCGTTGCGGTGATGCAGTGCGCACTCGGCGTTCGGATAGGCCGCGGCGAGGCGCTTGAGTATTTCCGCGACGCGTTCGGGGTTCAGATCGCGTTTCGCGTCGAATGCATCCTTGGTTGTTTTTGAGCTGGATTTTGCTGGCTTGGCCAGAATCGCGTTCAGGCTGGATACTTTCTCAGACTTCTGGGGGGCAGCTTTCTTCGCGGGCATAGGGATGTTTTATCGCAAAGGACGCTGTGAGCGCCAAGAGGCTTGGAGGAAATCATTCACCGCAGAGATTCACGAAGTCTAATTCGCGACGGGGTTACGCTTTGCGGACCAGGCGTATGGCGTCTTCCGGGCAGGCAGCGACGCACAAATTACAGGCGTGACAGGCTTCAGGTTGCGCTGTGAAGGCTTGCCATTTCCCGATGAGTTTGTGTGCCTTGCGAGGCGCAACAGGCAGCATGGCGAGATCCAGTGCGGTGAGCCGGTGCATGACGAAAACGTCGAATGGACAGACAGCGACACAATCCTGTTTACCGTCGCAGCGGTTGCGATCGATGATCGGCAACACTGCGCCGGCTTCCGGCTGGCACTGGCTCGGTCGGTACTTCATAAACATGAGATGCCGGGCAGGTATACTCAAGTAGAATGACCGAAAAAATTCTGGCCGTTCTTGCCTCCTTCATCTTTGCTACCATTTCCGCTTCCGGGTATGCCGGAATCGCTCTCCTGATGGCCATCGAGTCGGCGTGCATTCCGCTGCCGTCCGAGATCATCATGCCGTTTTCCGGCTATCTGGTGCACACCGGGCAGCTGAAACTGTTCTGGGTGGCGACCGCCGGAGCCCTGGGCTGCAACCTTGGCTCGGTGGTGGCTTACTGGATCGGCGCGCTCGGTGGCAGGCCCTTCATCGCGAAGTACGGTCGCTTTGTACTATTGAACCAGCATGACCTGGACCGGGCGGAGCACTTTTTCCAGCGCTATGGCGGGATCACGGTTTTCATCGGAAGATTGCTGCCGGTCGTCCGTACCTTCATCGCACTTCCGGCGGGCATTGCACGGATGCCGCAGCTGCGTTTTCACCTTTATACGTTTGCTGGCTCGTGGCCTTGGTGCTATGCACTGGCTTACGTTGGCATGAAGCTGGGACAGGCATGGGAGACGGATCCGCGATTCAAAGCCGCATTCCATCGTTTCCATTTGGCAGTGGAAATTTTTCTGGTCATTGGCATCGTCTGGTTTGTGTGGACACACTGGAAAAATCGCGTGCGCCCGCAGGGAGTGTAATCCCGCACTGTTGCAGCACCTAACCCCGTCTACTCCACCATCTTTCCATTCGCATCATGTAAATCACCATTAGCATGGTGCGATTTGCCAAAGCATGCTTTCAGAGCAGAGACTACATAGTTTGATACAGCCCAAAATTTTTATCAGATAGAAGGACGGTCGAAGCAAGGAATGTCTACGCCTAAAGATGGCAGCAAGACAGTTGCCGCGGAAACGAAAGTTCAGCCGGCTAAAGGAAAGCTGGGAGTGATGACGGTCGGCATGGGGTCGGTAGCTACGACGCTGATTGCCGGAGTCGAAGCAGTACGCAATGGACTTGCCAAGCCCATTGGGTCGTTGACGCAGATGGGGACCATCCGCCTGGGCAAGCGCACCGACGGGCGCACGCCGCTGATCAAGGACTTTGTTCCGCTCGCTGATTTAAACGACGTAGTTTTCACCGGCTGGGATATCTTCCCGGAGAACATGTACGAAGCGGCGGAGCATGCGCAGGTCCTCGACCGCGATCACTTGAAGAGCATCAAGCCTTTTCTTGAGGCGATCAAGCCGATGCCTGCCGTATTCGATCAGCATTATGTAAAACGTCTGAACGGAACACACGTAAAGCAGGGCAAGAGCAAGTGCGATCTGGCGCAACAACTACGATCGGATATCCAGGCATTCAAGGCGCAGGTCGATCGCGTGGTTGTGATCTGGGCCGGATCTACGGAAATTTTTCTGGAGCCATCGGCGGTGCACCAGTCGATTGAGGCTTTCGAGACGGGGTTGGTCGATAACGATCCGAACATCGCGCCTTCACAGATTTATGCCTACGCAGCGCTGAAGGAAGGCGTTCCGTTTGCCAACGGCGCGCCGAACCTGACGGTCGACCTGCCTTGCATGCTGCAGCTTTCCAAGCTTACGGGCGCTCCGATCTGCGGGAAAGACTTCAAAACCGGGCAGACCTTTATCAAGACGGTGCTGGCTCCGGCCTTCAAGGCGCGCATGCTGGGGGTTGCTGGCTGGTATTCAACCAACATCCTTGGCAACCGCGACGGCGAAGT
>JAATFH010000462.1 GCA_015655315.1 Terriglobales bacterium | reverse complement strand
TCCGTCACTTCTTCCGGACGCTCGTCGATAAGTAGAACGATAAGAACGACTTCGGGGTGGTTCGAGGTAATGGAATTGGCGATTGCCTGCAGCAGCATCGTCTTGCCGGTGCGCGGCGGAGCGACGATCAGTCCGCGCTGCCCCTTGCCAACCGGCGTGAGCAGATCCATCACGCGTCCGCTGATATTGTCGCGGACGGTCTCGCTCTTGAGACGCTCCTGCGGATACAGCGGCGTGAGATTGTCGAAGAGAATCTTGTTGCGCGTCTCTTCCGGAGACTCGAAGTTGATGGCCTCGATTTTGACCAGGGCAAAATACTTTTCACCCTCATGCGGAGGACGCACGTTTCCGCTGATCGTATCGCCTGTTTTGAGGTCGAATTTGCGGATCTGGGACGGAGAAACGTAGATATCGTCGGGACCGGGCAGATAGTTGTAATCCGGGGAGCGGAGGAAGCCATAGCCGTCAGGCAGGATTTCCAGTACGCCTTCGGCGAAGATGTGGCCTTCTTTTTCGCTCTGCGCCTGCAGAATCTTGAAGATAAGGTCTTGCTTGCGGAGGCCGCTGGCGCCCGGAATTTCAAGCTGGCGCGCGATTTTGCTTAATTCTGTAATATTTTTTTCTTTTAATTCGGAGATGGTCATTGTCACCTGCGGTGGGTATGGTTTTTATGGAAGGTGTTTGTTGCGTGGGAGGAGTCTCTGGATATGGCAGAATGCTTCAAAAATTTAGATTGTGGTAAGCCTGCACAGCAGGCCGCGCTTATGCTGCGCGGCGCTGCTGCTGAACTTTTGCCTTCTCTTCAATAACCGGAGTAGCCGCCACGGGATTCTGGTAGCGGAAGCGAACCATGACATCATTCGTTGTGTCCTGCACGCGGGTGTTTGGCTTATGCAGTTTACGGGTCGCCTTGGAAGCCAGCTGACAAAGCTGGTAACGATTGGAAACGTGGGTCAGAGCCCCAAATATCAGATCAGAACGCATTGTAATTCTCCTTCATATTTCGTACAGTTCCACGACCCATGGCGCTCAAATACGGCAGTTGGATCGCCGGAAGTCGAAACACCCTTAGATGATGCAAGGCTATCTTTCGTTTCGCTTCCGTCTGGAATCTTCACTCCTTAAGACGCATCGGCATGCGTCTAGGATCAATTTTTTTTGTCCTATTTTTCAACTTCTTCCGTAACCCGCAGTATCGTTTCCACCCTGCATCTTTTTTCCAAGATTGTTGGGACTGGAGCACAAAACCACTCCGGAAAACGACGTACAAATGCGCAGTCGCTGGGACCAAACCAAAAACATCTGCTTGGATCTGGAGTGACAGAGATTACGGCAGACGCATGAAAAACAAAGTTAAACGACCTTTTCTTGCGGCCTTTTCATTAGAATCGGCACTTTTGAAATTAAATCTGATGCACCGGAAGGTCAACATTTTTTTTCATAGATTCCGTGGAGTATTTATCCAGTAAATGGAAGTTTGGCCAGGAATAGGAATTCTTTCCGGTAGTTCCTCCTATTTAACCGATTTTCTATAGGAATCATCGACCTGCCCAATGCTCTTTTTTCCCCGGGAATAGCTTCTGGAGCGGAAAATCGCTTGACAACCTCGCAAATTGTACTATTGTACTAATACAAAATGATCATACGCGTCCAACCCGGCCTGGGAACGCCCATTTACCTGCAAATCGAAGCGCAGGTAAAGCATGCCATTGCCGCAGGGGGCCTCCGGCAGGACGACACGCTGCCCCCGGTGCGCAAGCTGGCGGCGGAGCTCCGCATCAATCCCAATACCGTGGCCCGCGCTTATCAGAACCTTGAAAGGGATGGCATCCTCCGCACCGTCCCCGGCGGCGGCTGCTATGTCAACGGACAAAGCCCGGGCCTGCTCAAGTCGGAAAAGCTGCGCCGCCTCAAGCCGCTGGCAACGCAGCTCGCGGTGGAAGCCAAACAGCTGAGACTGGCGCGGGAGGACCTGATGGAGTTGCTCCAGGAATCCTATGACGAACTCGGAGAAGCGCAATGAGCGATCTCGCTATTCAGACGCAGTCCCTGCATAAACACTACCGCGATCTCCATGCGGTGGATGGTCTCGAGATGCGCGTCCCTCGCGGTTCGATTTATGGTTTTCTGGGCCGCAACGGAGCCGGTAAAACCACAACCATCCGCCTGCTCGCCGGACTCACGCATCCCACCTCGGGCGAGATGCAGGTTCTCGGCCTCAACCCGCAACGCGACCGGATCGGGATCCTCGAACGCACAGGCTTCGTCATCGACAAGGTGCTTCTGCCTTCTATGACGGGAAACGATCTGGTACGCTTCAACCGCAAATTCTTCCCGCGCTGGTCCGACGCCCTTGCCGCAAAGTATGCCGATGTGCTCGAAATTCCGATGAAGCAGAAATTTCGCAAGCTTTCCACCGGCAGCCAGACCAAGCTCTGCCTGCTTCTGGCGCTGGCGCAGGGAGCCGAGTTGTTGATCCTCGACGAGCCGACGGCGGGGCTCGATCCTGTCGTCACCGATCAGCTTTTGCGAGTTCTCGTAGACGACTTCGCGAACGAGGGCCGCACCCTGTTTCTTTCCTCGCATCATCTTTCTGAAGTCGAGCGGGTCGCCGACTGGGTGGGCATTATCGATAACGGCAAGCTGCTGCTCGAAGCGCGTCTGGACGACGTGCGTTCCAGTTTTCGCCGTGTTCGCGTGATCGGCGAGAACTTGCCGTTTACCTCGCACAGTGAAGTTTTCAAAATCAAGACTGGCGAAGGCACGACCGAGTATGTGCTGCGCGCTAACAGCGAAAACTTTATCGCGCAGATACGCAGCCAGGGCGCAACCGTGCTCGATGTCTCACCCATGAACCTCTCGGAAGTCTTTCTCGAAGTCGTTGGAAAGGGGGAAACGCATGTACCTGTGGAAGTATTGGCGTGAGAGCCGCAACCTCTTCGCTGGAAGCCTGCTGGCCGTCGCAGTTTTGATGGTCGCTATTCTTCACGAGCATTTGGGCGGGGCAAATCACCACAATCCAGATATTGCTCAACTTTGGAACATCTGGTCGGTTTTTCTGAGCCTCCAGATTTTGCCGCTCTGCTTTACCGCCTGGATCTTTGGCGGCTTCGGTGTAGGCCACGATCTGGGTGAGCGCAGCGGTTCCTTTGTATTCAGCCGTCCACGGAGCCGCGCCTGGTTCATGTGGAGAGACTGGAGCTTTGGCTTGTCGCAGATACTTTTCATCGCCATTTGCCTCAACCTCGCTGGCTGGTTGCAGGTACACCGTGTCCTTGTCGCCGTAGGCGATCCCGGCCGGAACTTCGCCCTCTCTCAGAGCGGCGCACTCTCTATCGCACCGTTCGCAGGCCTTACCTGCACCGCTGCATTTTTACTCGCGGCGCTCGTCTTCAGCCTCACTTATTTTTCGACCATCCTGATAAAAAACGCCCGGGGAATATTTGTCAGCGCAGGTGTTGTGCTGGGCTACCACGTTCTCGGCGCGGTTGTGCAACATTATTGGCCGTCTGTCGAACTCCCTTCGCTGCTTCTGCAGGCATTCGTCTCGTCGAATCACACAGTCCACAGCTTGGCAAACCATTTAGGGCTAGACATCGCCATCCGCGCAGGCATCGTTCTGTTTTTTCCCTTCGCAGCACAGTTCGTGCTGGAGCGCACCGATATCTAGATCATTTTTTTGACGCGTTGGGAACCGGTCACTTTAGAGCGGGGCCACGAGCAGGCAGCCGCCTTGCGCGCATCGTCCGCATCTGCAACACTGACTTCGGTCCACCCGATATGGTTCGTCACTACCTCATCCAAGGCCGAGTGCAGGGCGTCGGCTTCCGCTGGTACGTCCACCGCGAAGCTGGAGCACTGGGCTTGCGCGGGTGGGTACGCAACACGGAAGACGGTCATGTGGAAGTTCTTGCTGCCGGTGAGCCGGATGATCTTGCCACTCTGCGTCTCGCACTCGACCGTGGATCGCGCGGCAGCCGCGTTGACCGAATCGTGGAGCATCCGCTCGACGATTCCGAAGACAAGGACCTCGGACCATTTCAGATTGAAGGAGCCTGGTAACGCCAGCTATGAATCATTCTCTCAATTGCGAACCGCTGAAATCTCTTATCCGCACCGTTCCCGATTTTCCCAAGCCGGGAATTTTGTTTTATGACATTACAACCTTACTCAAAGACAAGATCGGCTTTGCTGAACTCACCGATGCGCTGGCCGCACACTATATCGGCAAATCCATCGATCTCGTTCTCGCCATTGAAGCCCGTGGGTTTATCTTCGGCCCGGCGCTGGCCTATCGTCTGAATGCTGGATTCGTCCCCGTCCGCAAACCGCGCAAGCTGCCCGCTCCGGTAGCGCGCGTCACCTATGACCTTGAATATGGCGCGGATTCGCTGGAGATCCATCTCGATGCCATCGAGCCCGGCCAGAAAGTCATCATTGTCGATGATCTGCTCGCCACGGGTGGCACCATGGAGGCGACGGTGAAGCTGGTCCAGCAACTAGGCGGACACATCGCAGGTTTGGGATTCGCGGTGGAGCTGGACTTTCTGAAAGGCCGCGAGAAATTTAAAGACTACGACGTCTTCAGCCTTCTCCACTACAACGAGTAGAGAAAAGGGGCGCCGAATTAACGGCGCCTCTTCAGGCTTTCGCAGCCGAGCCGCGAATAAAATGCATGATGATCGAGATCACCGCAAAGATCAGCAGCAGGTGGATCAAAAATCCAGCGGTATGAAACACCACAAAGCCACCAATCCAAGCTAAAACCAGAACCAACGCCAGAATCAGAAACATGTCGCGCACCTTCCTCTCATCTGCCTTCGATGACAACTATTGCTCTATCGGTTGGATGGATAGCGTAGAGTCTGGCATCGATTCTGTAACTGCGTAGATCACAAATCACGCAGCCTCTGCGTTCACATTTACCTTCTTCGAAATCTTTGTGAGCTTCTGGTCCGCAGACATTTCTTCTTCGAGCGTCTGCTCCAGCAATTTAGCCACTTCAGGTTCGTTTAACAGCTCTGCATATGTACGAGCCGAACCGTAGGCAGCAATCTCGTAGTGCTCAACGCGCTGCGCGGCAGAGATGAGGCCGGCATCCAGCACGTCGGGCTCGCCACCTTCCTTGATGCGCTCTTCGCCTTCCTTGAGCAGGCCTTTCATGCCTTCGCACGTCTTGCCCTTTGCGCTCTCTTGCAGGTGTTTGAAGATCTTTTCCAGTCGCTGCACATGCCCTTCCGTCTCCTGCAGATGGCTTTCGAACGCCTGTTGCAGGTCTGGAGTGGATGAAGCTTTTGCCATCTTCGGCAGCGCCTT
>JAATFH010000492.1 GCA_015655315.1 Terriglobales bacterium | reverse complement strand
TCCGTCGCTAGCCATGCAATAGTACGGCTCCGGCAGCGCAGGCCCTGTCTACTAGAAATTTGGCTGCTGTTGGAGGATATAGGATGCTGTCGCTGGCCACTAGCAACCCGCCTGCAAGCGATGTGCGCAGCTCCGGCTCTTTCACCAAAAGCGCGGTGCGGCCCAGCACCTTCGACTGAATGCCGCATGTGGCGTAGACATCGCGCTTGCGGAAGACCTCCTCCATCTCTTCCTCGTCGGCGGCAATCCAGATCGTGCCTGTTTCTTCATACTCGACGCTATCGGGAAGCTCGCTCTTCAGCTGCTCCCAGAGAAGCTGCGAATACCGTGTAAGCGCCAGCTGTGCGGGTGAATCGTCCATAACGACGATGTGTCCCATGCCTGCGCCTGTGGCTCCAGCGCCGATGCATTTCTCTTCTACGATGGCCACATGCAGGCCGTTGCCCGCCAGAACATCGGCGCAGGCCGCGCCTACAATACCCGCGCCAATCACAACCGCATCGAAGCTGTCATGCTCCTGCTTCAAGCAATCCCCCAGCAGAAAGGATCGTTTTTATCGAAGATCAGCGTGCTTTCCGCGGTAATAAATGCTTTCCCTGTGATCGCGGGAATGATTTGGCCATCATCGATGGCATAGGTCGCTTCAAAGACCGTTCCGAGAATGCTTTCCTGTCGCCAGACCTCGCCCTCGGCCAGTTTGCCGTCGGCCTGCAGGCAGGCAATCTTCGCACTGGTGCCGGTGCCGCAGGGAGAGCGATCATAGGCGTCACCCGGACAAAGGACGAAGTTACGGCTATCGGCGTTGGCCGCTGGGCCGGAAACTTCGATGTGGTCAATTAACTCGCCACCGGCCCCGGTGATGCCATTCTGCTCAAGCGTAATTCGAATGGCGCGGGTGAACGCGGTCAGCTCGGCAACTTTTTCTAAGGCCAGCGAGTCATCCACTTCTGTGAGAAAGAACCAGTTGCCTCCCCATGCCACATCTCCCGTCACGGGACTATATCCAGGGACTTGCAGTGTTATTCCCCGATGCAGGCGATAGACAGGAACATTCGTTACTGTGATTTGTCCTGTCTTGCAAAGCCTTGCCCGGACTGTGCCGACCGGCGTTTCAATTTCATGTTCGCCGGGAGATATTCGTCCAAGATAGGCGAGGGTTTGCACGACACCGATCACTCCATGACCGCACATTCCGAGATAGCCAACATTATTGAAAAATATAACCCCGGTCGCGCAGCCGGGCTGCACCGGTTCTGTCAGCAATGCGCCAACGATAATATCGGAGCCCCGCGGTTCGAGGACAATGCCCTTGCGAAAGTGATCATACGAATTCCGCAGTTCAGCGAGACGATCGCTCAATGGGCCGCTACCTAGGTCGGGGCCTCCATTGATTACGACGCGGGTAGGCTCGCCTGCCGTGTGTGAATCTATGATCTGAACCAGATACTTTTGATCCCGCAATATTGTAGACAATTTTGGATACACCATAAAGAACTTAGATATACCATTCGCTTAATTTGCAACAGTATGAAAGCCTTGAAGAAACGGAAAGTTCAAGCAGCTTTCCACCTCTGAGTAATATACCAAAGTAGTTCTCAAAAATGTATACAATTTGGGCTTCGTGTTCATGATCCTAAATCCTCACAGGAAGATCACGGGACTTAGCAATAGTTCTCTGGATAATTCCGTTTACCAGCTGCCGCGTTCACCGAAAACATCGATGACCTGGGCGAGACGCTCACATCCATTTTCCCAGTTCGTCTGCAGACCGCGCTCCACGCGATCGGGATCGCCGGAAGTAATTGCAGCGATAATCTCGTCATGCTCTGCGATCGAGAGGTGCAAGTTATCGAAAATGGAACTGGCATAGAGACGCCAGTAGCGCTCCGCCTGCGGCTCGATCGCTCGGTGCAATATGGTCAATCGCGGTCCTCCGCCAGACTGAATCACTATGCGGTGAAAATCACGGTCCAGATCGAAGATTCCGGCGGTATGAGCTGATTTCTCCTTGAGAATAGTGCGCAACTGGTCATTCACGCCCTTCAGCTTGGCGACAACTTCCATACGCTCGGACTTCTTCAAAGAAGCGGTGCGTCTTCCGGCGAGCCCTTCCACACGGCCGATGATGGAATAAAGTTCGCTGGCGTCTTCCTTTGTGAGCGGCGCAACGATCATGCGCGACTTTCTCTGGTTCTTGTGCTCGATGACGAAGCCTTCGCGCTGCAGCCACTGAATGGCGCTGCGCACAGGTGTCCGGCTCATGCCCAGTTTTTTCGCGATATCCGCTTCAACGATCCAGGTTCCGGGAGAGAGTCTTCCATGCACGATGAGTTCGCGGATCTCCTGAAAGGCGATCCGAAGACTCATCCCGTGTTCGGCTTTTGCTTTGGCTGACGATTTCTTGACAGTATTCATCGAAACTAAGTTATCAGTGACAGACTACACGGAAGACCATGGATAACAAAGATAGCTTTGGGAATGTCATCCCTGGTCTTCCAGTACTTCTTATACTCCTGAAAAAATTCCTGCATAAACCTTGGGATCATTCATGCCGATCGATCCAGTCTCTCTTAAAGAGTTTTTCCTGCCATCAAATCGTCCAGCTTTTGCAGGTATCAAGCATCTGCTGTACCTCACTGGCCAGATCTGCAACAGCAAGAGGCTGACTTGGCTTGTATGGGGAAGAAAGCCATGTCTCCTCCCATATATCGATACGGACCGCAGACGGTGCATTTTTCTGCAGTTGCTGGAAGAAGATGGACCATCTCTGGACATAGTAGTCGCGAATCAATCCCGACCATACGCGAGCAGCATAGTCAGCGAGTTCCGCCCATCCCCAATATGTAATCAATCGCCGCGCATTTTGATCGTAGTAGGCTGCTTCATCGGGTGCGGTCGCCCAGCTCCGAGCCGAATTAACCCAGGTCTCCAGACGACGATCGCTTCGCAGGTTCATCAGCGCATCAATTCTGAGGAGCATGGCGAGAGAGTCTTTGGCATACTTGTCCCGCTCCTCGAAGCGGTCCGCTTTATGCGCTTTGCATGCCATTGCCAGGAGGCGGTCCACGCTCCCACCTGCCGATTGCGCCGCAAATTCGATAAGGTCGTTGCGATATAGCTGATTGGAGAGAAACTGGCTGGAACAGGAGAGGAAGCTCTCCACTGCCTCCTGAAAAACCGGCCCGTCATCGACCGAGTACTGGTAGTACTTCTCGTATTTTTCATCCGGCTCAAGGCTTGGACGCACCTGCCATAGATGTTTACTTGACCATGCATGTGCGCCGTAAGCGCTTTTCAGCAATAAGGACCATGCATGCTTCATCTCTGCCGGATAACCTCCATACCGGGCCTGACAATAAGAGGCGATCCATTCATCGAGGTCGATCCTCTGGCTTCGCCATCCGATGTCGGTCATGAGCTCATAGACGACCTCATTGTTTTCGATGCCTTCGGGGTCCATGCTCCACCCCACGAGATTGCCTTTATCGGGGCTGCTCAGCACATCGAAAGGCTCCGATGCGATCAGCGGCAGGTCGCCTTTGACATTGTTGTTGCCGCCAAAGGTATGGACCATTCCGTTGATCCACTGTTTGCCGAAGAACGCTTGATGCTGTTTCCACTGGCTGCCGTGAAAGCGGCTCCGCTTGTTGGCTTCCGTATCGTTCGTGTAATCGAGAATAACCATGCGGTCGTTAGGCACTTCGGACAGAAGCGCCTCGATGGATCGACTGTCCCAGAAGGTCGGAGCATCCGCGAAGAGCCAACCCTGCATGACCCATTTTCCGTTGGGGTCTCCAGCAATAATACCGTCGTAAACGGTCCGTCCAAACTGCGCCAGATCGTGATAACGGTTTTCGGTGCTGACCGGCGGCGTGAGTTCATTGAAGGTATCGGCCAGATAGTACTCGACTGACCCAAAAGTTTTTTTGTATTGCTGAATGAATTCGCGCCCGATCTGCTGATACAACTCCTTCTCCATAGGGTGCAGGACGAAAGTCTTGCCCTCCCTCGGCATCGTCGGGTAATCGCCATCGCCCCACAGCAAAGTAAAGGTTCTGGCATTCGGATAAGAACGTTTGAAGCCCTCGGGAACAAATCCGGAAAAAGCGGGAGCGACCGGGGTCATTCCCAGCGAGCGCATGCAGCCAAGAATCTTTACTTGCAGTGCTTCCTTTTGCTTGATCCAGCCCTGAGGCAGAGTTCCATCGAAATAATTGATGTTGCCCATGCGATGCCAGGGCAGATGACCGGGACCTGTAGAGAAGTGATCCAATTCAGACTGGGTGACACCGAACGACTTCCAGACAGTCTGCCAGATGGATTCCTGGCCTTCCATCGCCAGCGGCATGGTGATGCCGTGTAGCGCCATCCAGTCAAGCTCCCGCTGCCAGCGCTCCCAATTCCAGAAACCGGTGGAATAGCCGAAGGTGCACGGGTTGTAGTACTGAACAAACTTATATGGACAGCGGACTGAGTACTCGGCGGTAGATGGAAAGACCGCAGGGAGATCAAGGTGCTCGCCGCTCCAGGTCACCATGGCACTGCATTGCTCGCGAAGATAGGTGTAAGCTGCACGGCACATCGCGACACCGCTCGTACCTTTGATACGAACTCGTCCGCCACCTGCCGAAAGCACGGCCAACTCGCGATTGTCTTCGGCTTCCATCCATTCGAGATCGAAGTCTGCGACACGCTTGCCCAGAACGCGGCTTAGGACATCGTGAGCCGATGCGACTGCGGTAGCCCGGGAAGATTCTGTATATACGGCAGGGCTTAAGTCCGCGGACAAGCGTTTCGAAGCCAGGACAGCTCCAATGCTGCCGCAGGACAGTGCAACAAAGCTACGTCTTGTAACCATCGATAATTGGTCTCCACAAAAATGCTGGCTTGAGTCTGATCGGATGCAGTTTTCAAGTTGATTGCGGGGGAATAAGGCGGCGGCGAAAATCTCCAAAATAGCGCGATAAATCAGGGCGTGAAATATTCTTGACACATATTCATTTTTGTATACATTATAGTGTACTCTTGAAATTCGGGAAAAGCCAAGTCCATTCGTAGCCTCCTCCTTCAACGGCTTAAGCCCTCATTCAAGACAAAAAGCGCATGGCTTCGTGCACGACTGCAATTGCGCAAATGGGCATCACGCGGCATCCGAACCCGATGCCTCTGTACAGAAACTTCTATGGAGAGTTTATGAAGAAGATCAGATTCACGCGAAAGAACGATGACAGCGATTACGGCTTTCGTTTCTACTTCCGGAGAGCATTGTTGGCGTTGATTCTTGTGGCAGGTTGTCTTTCCGCTGTTCGACATGTAGCCGCCCAGGTCATGTATGGCTCAATCGTAGGTAATGTCACCGACGCCAGCGGTGCTATGGTTCCAGGCGCGACGATCGTCGTTACGCAACAGGAAACGAATAATTCGCGCACAACTCTCTCGAACGGAGATGGCGGATATACGATTCCCACGCTGCAGGCGGGCACTTATCGCATCGTTGTGTCGAAAGATGGATTCAGCAAATTTACGGTAGAGAACATAGCGCTCCGCATCAATACGACGGTTCGCGTCGATGCGCCAATGTCTGTCAGTTCGGTAGGACAGTCGATCGAAGTCACTGCGCAGACAGCGCAATTGCAAACAGACAGTGCCGATGTGCACGCAGAGATTAATTCCGGCTCTTTTCTGAATCTGCCTCAGCCCACGAGAACATACGAAGGATTGATTGGCCTGATGACTGGCGTTGCGCCGCCTTCAGCCAGTTCGGGAGGGACGAATAACCCTGCCCGCTCCATGGCTCTGGAGGCGAACGGCACCAGCCAGGCCGGTACGAATGTGCGAATCGACGGCGTCAACTCGACAAATCCATGGGTGCAGTATTTTTCAACCGCAGTGCCATCGATTGAAGCGCTTGAAACCGTCAACGTGGTGACATCCAGCGCCAATGCGGATCAGGGCCTGGTGAGTGGCGCGGCGATCAACGTCCAGGTCAAGAGCGGCACGAATAGCTTTCACGGATCTGTGTACGAATATCACGAAGACAACGCACTCAAAGCGCGTCCTTATTTTGAGCCCAAGGATCAGCGTCTGCCGAAGTTGATCGACAACGACTTCGGATTCACCATCGGCGGGCCCATCCTGAAAAATCGGCTCTTCTTCTTCGGCAGCTATGAAGGCGACTTCGCCGAAAATGGAAGCAGCAACATTGCCACTGTCCCGACGGACGCCATTCGTAATGGAATTATGACTGGCTCCCCTACGCCGATCTATGATCCGGCGACAGGCAATCCGGACGGCACGGGAAGAACGCCCTTTCCGAATAATGTACTGACAAGGATCGACCCAATCGCAGCTAAGATTGTTGCACTGATACCTGAGCCGAATCTTCCCGGACTTGCCAATAACTATTTTGTGAATACTCCTGTTACAAATCATCTAACCAGGATTGATACTAAATTCGATTGGCATACGACACAGAAACTTACGCTGACCGGACGTGTGAGTGACTATCCTTACCTCGATAACCAGGGAACTATCTTTGGTACCACGCTCGGTGGTGGGCACGAATACAATCAGGACGGAAACATCTACGCGATATCCATCTCAGGCACCTATGTGGCCTCGCCTTCTTTCGTAGTCAGCGGCACCTTTGGACTGACGCACTCCAGCCAGACGTATTCTCCGCCGATGACAAATGTTCGCTATGGTTCAGATGTTCTGGGAATCCCAGGAACCAATCTCGGAGACCTTCCGGCTGGCGGAGGAATCCCGCAGTTCAATATCAACGGCTACTCCTTTTACGGATATGACTATCCAGCGCTTGTATACAACGATCCCGTCTTTCAGTACACCGGAAATGCGACCTGGACTAAAGGCCAGCACACGGTTCGCTTCGGGATCGACATAGGCCAGCAGCATATGAATCACATGGAAGTGAATCCCACGGGTTTTAACTTCACAGGTGGTGTGACTGAACTCAATGGTGGACCCGCGGCCAACCAATACAACAGCTTTGCCGATTTTCTCCTCGGACTTCCCAATAGCGATACAAACAGCGTGCAGACCGTGCCCTGGGTCACGCTGAGGAGCTGGCAGTTCAGCCCCTATGTCAGCGATCAATGGCAGATCAGCTCGAAGCTGACTGCATCGGTCGGAGTTCGCTGGGACTATTACCCCGTTCCCACTCGCGTAGATCGCGGAATCGAATTCTACAATCTCGAAAACAACACATATAACATCTGCGGAGAAGGTCCGAACTCGAAGACATGCGGAATTTCAGTGCAGAAAGATCTGTTTTCGCCGCGCATCGGGTTGGCATACCGGCCAATAAAAACTACGGTGCTGCGTGCAGGGTTTGCTCTTTCGCCAGAGCAGGTCAGCATGTACCGGGATGGGTTATATAGTTATCCTGTCGACCTGACGGGCAACTACTCGGCTCTCAATTCTTACTCTGCAGTCACTACTCTCGCGCAGGGTATTCCTGTTCTGCAACCTGTAGATATCAGCAGTGGTGTTATTCCCTTGCCGCCGGGAGCTACTTTTATTACAGATCCCAAACATTTTGTCCGCGGCTATGTTGAATCCTACAATGCGACGATAGAGCAGGATCTGAGCGCAGGATGGTTTGCATCGTTAGGTTATGTAGGTACGCATACTGTCCACCAGCATACGAACTACAACATCAACTATGGACTTCCTGGCGGAGGAGCTGAAAGCCAGCCGTTCTATAAGATGTTCGGCATTACAGGCCCTGAAACGGTAATTTCTCCTTACGAAAGTATGAACTATAACTCCATGCAGGCAACACTTAGCCACAGGTTTGCCAGCGGTTACCAGCTCAATGCCGCGTATACGTGGTCAAAGTGGCTGGGAACCTGCTGCGACGCCAATAGTCTTGCCGGTCCTCAGATTCCGATCCCGCAGTATTGGAGATTGAATTATGCACCGATGCCGGGTGATCTGCGGCATATCTTCTCGCTAAGCGGATACGCGGCGTTACCCTTTGGCAAAGGCAAGCCATTCCTGACCAATGGAATTGGTGCTGCTGTCGCAGGCGGTTGGCAGCTCAATGGAATCCTAAGCATGCACACAGGCTATCCGTTCTCCGTGACTGCAGACGGCACTTCACTGAATGCGCCCGGAAGCACACAACGTGCGGATCAGGTGAAGCCTCAGGTCAAGATTCTGGGGGGAATAGGCTCGCAGCCATGGTTTGATCCGGATGCCTTCGCAAGCGTAACGGAAGCCCGTTTCGGAACAGCGAGCTTTGATTCGGTGCGGGGACCAGGATTCGCCAACTTAGACCTTGGTATTTTCCGCAATTTCCCGATACGTGAGAGCTGGATACTGCAGTTCCGAGCTGAGGCGCTGAACACGACAAATACCCCGCACTTTGCCACCCCGGATGGCAACGTAGGGGATGGCTCCTTCGCCATGATCTCATCAACAAGCCCGGGGAGCCGTACTACCGACGAACGGTTCTTCCGTGTGGGTGCCAAACTGTCGTTCTGAAATCTACTTTGCCGACGCTATATGGCCTTTGAGGCCATATAGCGTTATTTTTTGTAGAACAGGTTGAGAAAGCTGTCGTGCAGATTACTCTAGGGAAGTCTGCACAGATCCAACACAGAAAAGTGAAAATGACTGAAGCGACCAGACGGGAATTCCTGAAATCTGCGGCGGCAATTGCCATGACGTCCGCTATCCCTGGGGCCAAACTTAAAGGTGCTGCTGAAGACTCGACAAACAGCAGCACACTGATGTGGTACCAGCAGCCCGCTACGCGCTGGATGGAGACTCTTCCCATAGGAAATGGCCGACTGGGAGCCGTGGTCTATGGCGGCATAGAGACGGAGCGTCTTCAGTTGAACCACGATACTTTGTGGAGTGGTCCACCTATCAAGCCGTGGAACAATCCCGAGGCCCGGCAGTACCTTCCTCAGATTCGGCACCTGCTTTTGGACGAGCATGATTATGCTGCGGCGAACCAATTGACGAAGAAGATGCAAGGGCCATTCAATGAATCCTATCAGCCGCTCGGTAATTTAAATCTTGTTTTTCCGGACAGCAAACATGTTACCGACTATCGCCGAGAACTGAATCTGGATACAGGAGTCGTAAGGATCAGTTATCAGAGTGAGGGAGCCAGGTTCGTACGCGAGATCTTTTGCAGTGCCCCGGCACAAGCAATGGTGGTGAGGCTCAGTTGTGATCGACCGGGAGCTATACATTGCTCCCTCTCTATCGATAGTCTGCTGCGAACTATCTTCGTCGGCCCTGATGGAAACGACCTGTTGCTGCAAGGAAAAGCACCCAGCCACGTAGATCCAAACTATATGATCCACTCGCTCAACCCGGTGATTTATGACGATGCAGCAGGTAAAGGAATGTATTTCGAAATCCGGGTAAGGCCTGTTGTTGAAGGCGGCAAAGTCTCTATCTCCGACAGTAAAATCGAGATCGCCAATGCGAATGCAGTAACGCTGCTGCTGTCTGCTGCTACTGGTTATAAAGAATTTGGAAGTGCGCCGGACAGAACCCCCGAAGAGATATCCGCAGTTTGTCGGGGACAGTTATCTGTATCGGCGCGAAAATCTTATTCGCAGCTACGGCAGGAGCATGTTCTCGATCACCAGAATCTCTTCCGTCGTGTTTCCTTGAGCCTGGAGACTAACGCGTCGTCGGACAAGCCTACCGATCAGCGGCTGCGTGACAACAATGAAAAAGACGAACCGCAGTTTGCCGCTCTCTACTACCAGCTTGCGCGCTACTTATTGATTGCCAGCTCGCGTCCCGGCACCCAGCCCGCAAACTTGCAGGGTATCTGGAGCCAGGAGATTCGTCCGCCCTGGAGTGCGAACTGGACGCTGAATATCAATGCAGAGATGAATTACTGGCTGGCGGAATCAGCGAACCTGGGAGAACTTCACGAACCGCTCTTCGATCTGGTAGACCATCTCAGCGTGACGGGCAAACCTACAGCACAGATTTACTACGGGGCTGATGGCTGGACCGCACACCACAACGCAGACTTGTGGGCTGAAGCGGCGCCAGTGGGCGAGCAGTGGGGCGATCCGGTGTGGGCCAATTGGCCCATGGGAGGTGCGTGGCTCTGCCAGCATCTGTGGGAACACTACGCTTTTAGCCTCGATAAGGGGTTCCTGCGGGAGCGTGCCTATCCCATCATGAAAGGCTCCGCCGAGTTTATGCTGTCCTGGCTTATCGAAGATAAGCAGGGAAGGCTTGTCACCGCGCCGGCGGTTTCGCCGGAGACGCATTTCTTCGACGCGCACGGCAAACGTCTGGCTGTGAGCGTCGCGTCCACCATGGACATGGCCGTCATCTGGGACTTATTCACCAACTGCATCGAAGCCGCAACCGTACTGCATGTCGATCCTGAGTTTCGTGCAACGCTGGATCAGGCCCGCTCACGACTCTTTCCCTATCAGATTGGCAAAGAAGGGCAGCTGCAGGAATGGTCGGACGATTTCGTTACCGCCGATCCGGGAATCGGACATGTTTCGCAGCTCTTTCCTGTGTATCCCGGCCGCCAGATCACGCCTCGATCTTCCAAGGAGCTTGCGCAGGCTGCCGCCGTATCTTTGGAGAGCCGTATTCAGCATGGCTCCGGCGTTGCTGCATGGCCCTGCGCCTGGTATGCCTGTTTGTGGGCAAGACTTGAAAAGGGCGACAAAGCCTACTGGCACGTCGCTAAGATGTTCGAACAGAGTGCGACGCCGAATCTGTGGAACGGAAGCGGCAATGCGGAACTGTTCCAAATCGACGGTAACTTTGGAATGGCTGCGGGCATAGCAGAGATGCTGCTACAAAGCCATGAAGGGGTCATACACTTTCTCCCTGCACTCCCAGTGCAGTGGTCATCGGGTTCTTTCAAAGGATTCCGTGCTCGCGGTGCGGTTGAAGTTGATCTTTCCTGGAGTCATGCAAAGGCTGTTTCTGCCGTATTATGTGCCGATGTCAATGGAGAAAAGCGACTGCGCGCTCCACGCGGCCAGAGTATTCAAGCCATTCACTGCAAAGGACGAAAAGTGCAGTTTCAACCTCGTGAAGATGGCACTATCTCTGTCTCTTTGCAGAAACGGGCGCGATACGATCTAACCTTCTCGTTGTGAAAGTGAGAAGGCTAGATCGTCGGAATCTAGTGGACAGGGGCGTCAAGCACAGGATGGTTCAGTCCCTGAAGAGAATGACCGGGAACACCTTTTAGATCAAGGACAATCACTTCATTGCTGCCCTGAACAAGCCACGAAGCCGGAACATACAGTGCCTTCTGCGGACCGACATCCCAGATGCGCCCCAATGGTTTTCCATTGAGCCAGACCATGCCTTTCGTGAAGGCACTTGTATCGAGAAAGGTATCTGCGGGCTGAGCCACATTGAAGGTCGCGTGGTAGAAGCATGGACCTGTGCAGGCGGCATCGGTGTAAGTCATCTGCGAAGGATCTTTCAGGGGAAGCGAATAAATCTGCCAGCCTGTAAGTAGGCGCCCAGCAAACGTCACGCTGTTTGTAATCCCTTTGCGCTCGCCGCGAATAGCAAGGCCGAAATTAACTCGTCCGGTATTTTCAACCAGAATGTCCAATTGTGTTTTTGTTCCGTCTACCTTTAAGGTCAGGCTGTTTTGCTTCAGGCGACGATCGATAGTCCCAGCCAGTTTGCCATCGAGATAGATCTGCGCATAGTCGTGAAGGGCGTCCAGCACAAGATCTCCCGAGGCAGGGCCGGAAATCTTTGTCCGATAGAGGATATAGCCGTAGGCCTGATTGATGTCCTCCATCGAAAGCACATCCTTCGACTGGATGGGTTCCGGCAACGCACTCCACAGACTGGCCGATTTCGATAATTGGAAAGAAGGGACGGTGATTGGATCGGCAGTCTGAGGCACAGGAGGCGGCACAGTGCCAGTAGCTTTCGCAATCGTATCGCGGAAGAGATAGTACTTCGGCGTTGGACGACCGCTTTCATCCAGCGCGGCGTTGTAGTCATAGCTGGTGACAAAAGGACGATAGTCTGGCCCTTTGCTGTTTGCGCCGTTCATCCAGCCGAATGTAGTGCCGCCGTGAAAGACATAAATGTTGATCGAGTATCCCTGGCGCAGCATCCAGTCAATATCATTGGCCTGCTTTTGAGCGTCCGTCGATGTGTACTTCTCCCCCCAGAAATCAAACCAGCCCGCCCAGTATTCGCTGGCGAAGAAAGGCCCCTGAGGACGAAGGCTTTTCAGCGTGGCAAAGCCCTTTTGCGCTTCGCCAGGACCGAAGTTGATGCCTGCTGGCAATTCGGGTAGCGAACCATCCGGCGTTTGTTCGGGCCCATCGGCGGTATAGAGAACGGATTTGTCGAATCCCGCGTTCAGGATCAGGTTATGAATCTGCTCCATGTACGCGTGATCTTTTTCGAACGAGCCATACTCATTCTCGACCTGCACGAGCAGGATGGGCCCGCCGTTCTCAATCTGCAGCGGAGCAAGCTCCTGACCTACACGCTTCAACCATCGTGCGGCCGGCGTTATGAATTTGGGGTCGGTACTGCGTACGACAGCGTGATCTTTCAGAAGCCACGAAGGCACACCGCCGAAGTCCCACTCGGTGCAGATGTAAGGACCGGGACGAAGAATGACGTACAGTCCTTCTTCCTGGGCCTCGCGGATGAACTCCGCAACATCCTTGTTATCGGAAAAGTCATACACTCCCGGTTGCGGCTCATGTATGTTCCAGTAGACATAGGTTGCAATGGTATTCAGCCCCATCGCCTTTGCCTTACGCATACGGTCACGCCAGTAGGCTCTTGGAATGCGTGGATATTCCATCTCACCGGCAATGATGCGGAAGGGTTTTCCATCGAGGACATACTGGCCGTTCTCAAGCCTGAAGGTGTGCGGCGTGTCTGGGGTGTCGGCGGCATAAGCACTGGGCTGCGCACATCCACAGAACACAACGAATAAAAGTACGGCAAGATTACAAGTTGAGAAACGCACGGTGTCAAAGCTCCGAATGGAAATAAAACGATTCCTTAATTGGATACAATATAGCATTCTTTATCGTTGCGCAGTCGTGTATGTTGCGAGCCATTATCTAAAAGCATTTTTAACAGAAGGTGCTCTTAAGCCTGTTTGTTGCGGCTATGTCTGTCGGTAAAGCGGAGTGTCTCCGCTACATGCTGCTGCCAGTAAGACCATTCGTGTCCGCCGGGAAATTCAAAGTAGTCGTGCGTGATTCCATGGGCGGCAAGTGTCTCGTGCAGGTTGCGATTCGCTTCGAGCAGATTATCCTGTACGCCACAGTCAAAACGCAGCGGCGCCAGTCGTTCGCGGTTTCGATGCAGCCAGTAAATAGCGCTCAATTCTTCGCGCGGAGAGCATCGCAGATAGTCGGTCAGCGGTTCTTCCACGAATCCAGCCATTTCCTCTACGTCCGTAATGGCTGAGTGTGCCGAGATAGCGCAGAAGCGGTCCGCGTACTTACCGCCGAGCCGCAACGCTCCGTACCCGCCCATGGACAGGCCTGCAATCGCGATCTTTGTATCCGGCAGCAGGGCGGGCACAGCACGCCGTGCAATGGCAGGCACCTCGTCTACAATCCAGCGCTCAACATCCTCAGCGCCGGGCCATATGAGATAGCCTGAGCCATCGTGCTTGAGTCCGTCCTCCGGCATCGCAATAACCATCGGAGCAATCTCCTCTGCATCCAGCGTGCGCTGCGCCGTACGATGCACACCGCCCTTCATAGACCAGGCCCAATGCGCGCTATAAACACCATGCAGCAGAATCAGCAGCGTGCCGATCCGTTCGGCCGACGGGACCCACAGCGAAACGTTGGCGCGGCGCCCGAGCGCGCTGCTCTTCACTGTGACCATGCGCAGGCCATCGTTTTCGTATGCAGGATCGGAGATCGAGAATGTGCGGAATGAGATCATCAGAAAATGAGCACTCCCTTGGCATTGATTCCAGCGTGCATGTCGCGAAAGGCCTGATCGAGCGCTTCCAGCGGGTAACGACGCGTCACCATGGCATCTAATGGCAACAGTTGTTTCCTGTAGAGATCGATGAGCAAAGGGAAATCGCGCTGAGGGCGGGATGCACCATAGAGTGGATTCATATAAATCTTATCCCACTCAAACAGCTCCATATCGACGGGCACAACCCGCTCGATTCCGCTCACTCCAACGGCCGTTCCCGCGCTGCGAACCATGGCGAGCGGTGCGGAGCCAAGCTCTGGCACAGCCGTGCATTCGAAGGCGTAATCTGCACCTCTGCCGCCAGTGCGCTGTTGAATCTCTTTCGCCGCATCGAGCAATCCGTTATCGTTGCGGTTGGCGAGCAGAGTCTCAGTCGCTCCGAATTGCTTTGCAAGCTCCAGTCGTGAGGGATTGATATCGATGGCGATAATGCGGCCAGCCTTGCAATACTGCGCTCCCAGCATCACGCTGAGGCCGACACCTCCGCACCCGAGAACTACCACCGTGCTGCCGGGTTCTACCCTGGCTGCATTCACGGCAGAGCCGAAGCCCGTCATCACGGCGCAACCCATGATCGCGGCAACCTCATAGGGAACAGCCTCCGGTAATTGCAGCACTGCGGCCTGCGGCACGATAGCGTGAGTCGCCATTGTGCCCAGCGAGAACGAAGCGTTCATGGGACCGGCGTCGCTCAGAAATCGCGCATCCGGCACCGTGCCACGGTTTTCACAGATGTTCTCTTTGCCGCGCTCACATTGAAAGCAGACGCCGCACGGAATCGCCCAGTTGAGCATGACACGGTCGCCGACCTTGCACGTGGTTACGCCTTCTCCAACGCGCACCACTTCACCCGCGCCCTCGTGCCCAAGGATGATGCGCCGTCCCCAGCGGAGCGAGTCCCAGTCCGTGTGGCAGACGCCGCTTGCCTTGATGGCCACCAGCACTTCTCCGTGTTGTGGCTCAGTCAGTCGCGCGGTTTCTATGCTGAAGGTTCCATCTCCATTGCCGATTGCTGCGCGTATTTCGATCATTCTGATTGCTTACTCCACACGTGAACCGTCATGCATGCTGCGATTGTCTGGTCTGGGCCAATAGAGGATCGTGTACGTGCCGCCTATCACCAGAAGCAGCACCCCGGCCCAGAAGGTCGCATGCTTTTGGGCAAGTACGGTTGCAGGAGGATGGAGCCACTGATATACGCCTGCTGCTGTCAGCAAAACCCCATAGAGCGCGAGCAGTGTGCCGATGTAGAACCAGACCGTAACGGATCGATGCTGTCGAGTTGGTTGCATATCTGCTCCTAACGGAAAAGCCATTGCAGCCACACAAAGACCAGCGCCGCAGCTCCAGCCCAGAAAATCGGCTGCTGCACCAGCGGATATTTTTTCTGTGAAGGAATGGCAGTGCAGCCATAGACCAGACCGCTCAGGCTTTCATAAGGTCTGGGGCTTGTGAAAACACTCACAGCGACCGTGACCACAACACAGACCAGCCACGACCACAGCATGCGATAGAGAGACTCGGCCATTGGTTGAGCATCGGGTGATAGGGCGAGAATTTTCAGCGCGCCGGGCTGCGCCTGCACCCATGCCCACATGGCAATGGACGAGCCTGTACCGGCAAGCAGTCCCCAGAAAGCGCCGGGTCCGGTTGCACGTTTCCACAACATGCCGAGCACG
>JAATFH010000105.1 GCA_015655315.1 Terriglobales bacterium | reverse complement strand
GGCGAGCGCCGGCCGCCTCAGATCTCGCGGCCACAAAAAATGCCTCGGACTTCTGCATGCTCTCCGCTTCATGCTGCTCGATAACGCTCAAGCCAATAGGCATAGGGTGACGGGAGCGTCCAAGCGGGCTTGTCCACGCCGAGTTCCGTAGCGGCGAGATAGGGCCAGTGGGGATTCCAAGCCACTAGGCAGCGAGCCGATGTGTGCTCAAGCCGCTCTTTGGCGGCTTGTCGAAGAACACGCAATTGGAGCTTGTTTTCGTATTGCTGACGCAATAGAGTACCCTCTGTGCCGATTGCTTTCGAGGAATTACAAAGAGCGTTGCCCGGTAGGCTCCGAACAATATCCGAACCTCGTAAGGTAGAAATGATCCCAACTCGTCCTAAATGATCCTAAACCCGCGTCGCCCTAAGCTACCTGTGTTCAGCAACTTGCGCTGATTCTAAGGGGCTTAGATACTTTGCCAAGCAGCCCTGAAAAGGCCGGCGTCGGCGGTTCGATCCCGTCTCTGGCCACCACATTCTAAACAACTTAGCGGCCACCAAAAACTTGCTAATTTAGTCACACGACATATACACGACACCTGCAGATTTTGGGGGTGTCGCTACTCGGATTTGCTCTCATCTTCAGCAGTTTCATTGCCCCAAGCATCCCCACATCAACTTCGCTGTGTCACCTGTTCGGCTGATGTGTTCGCGGGCAAGCTTGGCACAGCGGTCGGTCATTTTGATATTGGCGTGGCCCGAGAGCTTAGCAATCTCATATCGGTCGCCGTCGTTCATCATGTACCAGGTAGCGAAGGTCTGTCGGAGATCGTGGAACCAGAAATCCCTGACTTTGGAGTACCGGATCACGCGACCGGCATCCTGTTCACACCTAGGCGACGGTAACTGCTGGGTAGGCTTCGATGTATTCCTCTCCGTTGCAACCTTGGTAGGCCACTGTCCGTGCTTCCAGATCGACATCGTAGCTCACGACACCCGCTCGCCACGAGCGTCCAGGAACGCTGGGAATGTGCTTTCGCCGGCCTGATCTACGCGAAGCGCTTTGATGAGAGCCTCTTCATCGAAGACTGGCACATCGACGGCACCCTCGACCAAGGGTGCGCCTTGCATGACGACTGGACCCTCCTGCGTCAAAAAGAGGCTTTGATAGGATGGCAGCGACCATACGTTGCGCGTCACGCCGGCTTTTCGCAGAACTTCTGCCAGGTATAAGAAGCCACCCACACGGGGACGGTTCGCTTCTGCAAATTTCATAGCTTCCATTAGGTTATCGATTGCTTTGCTCATGAGATTTCTCCTTATTCGGTCGGAACATCGTCGATGTGGTTATGATCTGCAAGCTTGATAAGCAGTTCCCGGAGAACGCTCTTTTCTCTTGCACTCAGACAATCGAAGAAGCGTGCATCGTTTTGATCGGCAATCGCGGCAAGGACAGGGAGGTTGCGCCGTCCCGCCCGTGTGAGGGAAAGCAGACGGAACCGGCTGTCGCCCTCTTTTGCATCCGTTTGGACCCAGCCCTTTGTGTCGAGTTTGTCGACGATTTTAGAAACTGCACCACGGGTCAATCCCAGGCTGTCGGCCAACTCGCCTGGCGCAGTTTGTCCGTGCTCATGAAGTTCACGGAGGAGTACCCATTCCGCAACGGAAGTCTGCTTCTCGTGGAGGGCACGAGAAAACGCCCCTGAGACCGCATTGGAGACGTGCCTGAGCCAGTACCCAAGGTGGCTCCCTAGCTGGGGGACTGGCTGCGTATTCTTTGAACTAGTTTCCATGGAAATCAATATAATATCCATGGAAACTATCTGTCAAAACGGTTCAGGCTTGAGTTCAAAGCGCTTCCCAGGAACGTGCTGAAAGCTCTTCAGGGCTTATCCGGTTGCGCCTGAAAGTCCATATGTACTGTTCTCGGCGTTTCATCTGGCACAACAAATTGCAGGGCTCTTCGGATTGAGGTGAGAGTCCTATGTCCCGTCTGCCTTAATGATTAGTTGTTGTTTTCAGAAAAGATGGCCTTCTTGCCGAAATGGCTGATGAGGTAGGAGGACACTCCGAGGGATATAACATCCTTGAAAAGGAACAGGCCGAGGAAGCTCATGTACCTCATACCATGAATCCCGGGAACGGAAATGATCGCACCCGGAGTGGTTATGATCATCGTGCTGGTTAGAAAGAACATGATCGACGCAATGAGGCCGCCAATAATACCGGCCTTAGGCTTCCAGTAGCCTGCAATCAACAACAGAGCGGCAGTGAGTTCGGTAGCACCAATTAAATCGGATCCAATATAAGGCCCAAAAAGCTTGAAGTGCCAGCTAATCAGTGGACTGTTGGAAACCAAAGGAATAATTCCTTCGGCTCCGGGAGCAGTCATTTTGTAGGAGCCGGCCCAAAGAAGCATGACAATCATGCCCACACTACTGATGAAGAAAGGAACATTTCGATCAGTTGCCAAGGCAGCTAATCTGGTCAATTTGCTTTTGGCTTGTGGTGAGAGACAGGCCGCAGAAGCCGGATCTTGATTTGCCGAGCTAATTCCCTGTCGTGCCAGAACCTGCGCCATACTTATTTCTCCTTATTCATGCGTACTTTTTTGCAGAGGCATGTCTTATCCATTTCGAACCCATACCTTCAGCACTCCAAAGCCTGTGATTAGCTCCGAAATCAAAGACCTTTGATTTCGCCGCCGTCCATCCTGACGGATACTCCGGTCATCCACTTTGCTGCGGGCGATACCATGAAGGCCATCAAATCGGCAATTTCCTCCGGTGTCCCGAAACGAGCGATGCCAGCTTCCTCCGGGAACTTCTTCATTGCTTCGTCCACGGTCAGGTTGTGAGCAGGAGCCCATCTATCGAGAAATGACCGCCTGCGCCCCGTCATTACTGCGCCTGGCACCATACTGTTCACTTGCACACCATCTTGAATGCCTTGCTCGGCAAATGCCTTTGCCAGTGCGATGATTGCTGCATTGATGGCTGCGACCGCAGCGAAGCCGGGCTTTGGATCGAGAGCTGCGCTTCCGGAGATGAGTACGACAGAGCCGTTCGACGCCATCAATGCATCCCAGGCCTTGATGGTCAGACGGCGCGCACCGTGGAGCTTAAGTGCAGCGCCGTCGTCCCACTGTGCATCGGTCATCTCGAACAGATCGATCTGAGGGACGGCGCCGGCGATATTGAGCAGGGCGTCGATTTTGCCGAAGCGATCAAGAGTGCTTTTCACCAGGATTTCCGCTGAACATGGGTCGCGGAGGTCTAAAGCGCAAACCAGCGACTCAGCGCCGACGGCGTTGACGTCCGCGGCGGTCCTCTCGAGATCCTCCTTATTTCTAGCGGCGAGCACGACAGCGGAGAAGTCACGAGCTAACCTCAATGCGGTCGCGCGACCGATTCCCTGACTCGCGCCGGTGACAACTGCAACGGAGTTGGTCTTCATTGGATCCTCATTTTCCGAAAGTCTCGCCTGCAGCATCGAGGATCACGTTGACTACGACCTCCGGAGCCCTCTGCATGGGAGTGTGATCAACGGAGTGCGATTGGATCGTCGCTCCCATTCGGACGGCCATGAACCGCTGTGTCTCCGGGGCGATCATGCGATCCTCTTCGGCGAGGAGATACCATGATGGTTTGTTTTTCCATGCGGGTGCAGGAGCTTTCTCCTGGATGCACTGCACCGCGATCGGCCGCTGCACCGCTGCCATGATGGCAAGCTGATCCGGCGAGGCCTTGTGTGCGACGGCACGACCGAAGCCCTCTTCCGGCATCCAGATGATCCCTTCAGCATCCGGCGCAAGATGCGGAGCATCCGGATGTGGAGCCGCGCGATAAAAGACATCTGCGACAGTCTCACCTTCGTCGGGCGCGAGTGCGGCCACGTACACCAGCGATCTCACGCGATCATCGTGGACCGCCGCGATCACAGCCCCGGCATACGCGTGTCCGACGAGAATAACCGGGCCTGCTGTCCTTTCGATAACCCGCCGAAGTGCGGCTGCATCGCCGGAGAGCGAGATGAGAGGAATCGGCGCTGCAATGACCTTCAAGCCCTGCCGTTGCAGAGGCAGAATTACGTTGCTCCAGCACGACCCATCGGCCCATGCACCGTGAACCAGCACCACCGTACCTGCGGGGGAAAGTGGACTCATCGTGACACCGTCTTTGTGGGTGCTCCGGAGATGCCGCTAGTCCCGAGGAACTCCTTCATAGCAGCGGCGATCTCGACGACATGGGTCTCGATGGCAAAGTGGCCTGTGTCGAGAAAACGGACCTGCGCGTCGGGGATGTCCTTACGGAATGCCTCGGCGCCGGGAGGAATGAAGAAGGGGTCATTCCTGCCCCAGATCGCGAGCAACAGCGGCTTCGACTGGCGGAAGTACTCCTGAAACTTCGGATAGAGTTGCACGTTCGACGCGTAGTCGAGAAAAAGATCTAGCTGGATCTCCTTGTTGCCCGGGCGATCGAGGAGTGCCGCGTCCAGTGTGTACGATTCAGGCGCGACGGCCTTCGGATTGGCAACACCAAAGGTGTACTGCCAGCGGGTTCCTTCAAGTGTGAGAATGTTCTGCCGGAGTACGTCCCGGTTCTCTGCCGTCGGTTGAGACCAGTATTTGCGGATCGGTGCCCAGGCATCGCCAAGCCCCTCTTCGTAGGCATTGCCGTTCTGCGAGATGATAGCGGTGACGCATTCGGGGTGGCGCATCGCGAGACGAAGTCCTGTGGGAGCTCCGTAGTCGAATATGTAGATCGCGTAGTTCTTGAGGCCCAATACATCTGTGAAGGCCTCAAGCGTGTTGGCGAGGGCGTCGAACGAATACCTGTAGCTCCGAGCTTCCGGTACCTCGGTGAATCCGAATCCCGGCAAATCCGGCGCGATGACGCGGTATTGATCGGCAAGGCGAGGGATGAGGTAGCGGAACATGAAGGATGAGGATGGAAACCCGTGGAGGAGAAGCAGCACAGGCGCGGACTCGGCGCCCGCCGATCGATAGAAGATGCGGACTCCATCCGCCTCAACTGTGTGGATGGATGTGAAAGGCACGGCGGATTGTGCGGCCGCTACCGTAGCTGTGCGATCTTGCGATTGTGGGTCACGAACGCTTTGTCCTGAGAGAACCTGACTCATCCGACTCCTCCCTGTGACCTCGATGGAAGCAAGAGAGGTTCCAAATGAGAGGGATCGCTACGCTGGCGCCGCGACGATGCAAATCATTTCTTTTCTGTATGTTTTTGTTGTGTGACGACTGGCTGCGCGCTGCTTGTACTGACAGAATCGAGACCGATCTCCGTCAGTGACAGCAGGCCGCCACTGGAATTGGCTCGACGAACGGCAATTTACTTCGAGCGGGGGTAGCTCATGCTCGTTTGCCAAGAGACGCGGGGCGGGTGATGCCGAGCCGCTGTATCTTATAAACCAGCGACGTACGCTTCATGCCTAATCGTTCTGCAGCGCCATTCCGTCCTCCGACGACCCAGTTGCTGGCATCGAGCGCACGGAGGATGTGATCCCTCTCGACCTCTTCAAGTCCATTCAGCGGCTCGTTCGATTCCTTGCGGCTGCTGAATGGCTCGAGCTCGGAGGTTGGAGCGCGCAGCACGGAATGCGGAGAGAGGATCACCGCGCGCTCGATAAAGTTCTGTAGCTCGCGAACGTTTCCGGGCCAGCGATAGCGGACCAGCGCGTCCATCGTAGCGGAAGGAACCTCGTCGATCTTCTTATTCATGCGCTGCGCGAAGAGTCTGACAAAGTGCCGGACCAGCTTCGGGATATCTTCGGTTCGCTGGCGCACGGCGGGAACATAGATGGGAAAGACCTTCAGTCGATAATAGAGGTCCTCGCGGAAGGTCGCTTGCTTCACCATGCCGGCGAGATCGCGGTGCGTCGCTGCGATAACCCGGACGTCCACTTTATGTGTGTAATTGCTGCCAAGTCTCTCGAATTCCTTCTCCTGTAGAACGCGCAGAAGCTTGGCCTGCAATTCAAGGGGAATGTCTCCGACCTCGTCGAGAAAGAGCGTCCCCTTGTTTGCGAGCTCGAAGCGTCCTGTCTTTTGCGCGATGGCTCCGGTGAACGCTCCGCGCTCGTGTCCGAAGAGCTCGCTCTCGAGCAGGCCGAGCGGAATCGCGGCGCAGTTCAGCTTGACGAAGGGCCGATCGCGTCGGCCGCTGAGGTTGTGGATAGCGCGGGCGATCAGCTCTTTGCCGGTGCCTGTCTCGCCGAGAATAAGCACACTTGAATCGGTGGGCGCGACCGTAGAGACGAGATTGAGCGCGGTCTTGAGCGCAGGGCTGTCTCCAACGATCTCGCCGAACTCGGCCCGAATCTCCTCCTCAAGGTAGAGCTTCTGTCTGGCCTCTTTGTCGCGGTCGCGGATGGCTTTCTCATAGTCGAGCGCGTTCTCGACCGCGATGGCAACCTGGCGGGCTACCTGTTCGAGGAAGGCGATCTCCTCGCGGTCGAAGGTTCGCTCCGAGCGGCTGAGAGCAGTGAGCAAGCCGATGGCGCCACTCCGGCTGACGAGCGGGAGGCCACAGCCTGAGACCAGGCCCTCGTCGACGACGAGTTGCGAGATGCGTTCACCGATCCTGTCGCCGAAGCTCTTGAGGTCATAGCGATCTTCCTCGAAGGTGCTATAGAACTGGGTCTTGCCGAGGTGAAAGGCTCTGCCGCAGGTGAAGCCATCGTTTGGAATAACCATACCGTCCTTGATCGAGCCTCGGGCCTCGGGATTGTAGAGGACCGTGACACGCAGTCGATCGGTCTCGCCGTCGGGTAGCAGCAGCGCGCAGAAGTCGCATCGCATGACGCGCAGCAGGTCGGTCGAGAGTGTGTCGACCAGGCGACGCATGTCGAGCTTCGAGGTCATGCTGTGGGTGATCTCGAGGAGCAGGCGCAGGCGATCGCGCTCAAGTCGCAGCCTCTCCTCATTTAGGTGGCGCTCGATGGCGATGCCGGCGATGTGACTGGCCTTCTCGATCAACTCGAGGTCGGTGGAGTCAGGTGTACGCGCTTCGCGATAATGAATCGCGAATGTGCCGAGGACACTGCTATCGCTGGTGAAGAGAGGCTGTGACCACACGGCACGGATTCCGAAGGGCTCGAGACGATGACGATAGACGTCCCAAATAGGATCCTTGAGAATGTCGGTCACGTAGACCGGCGCACGGCGATACACCGCAGTACCGCAGGAACCACCTTGGGGACCGATGAGCATGGAGCCGGCGCCGCCGATGAAACCGGGAAGGCTTGGTGCGGCCGCGCAGTAGAGCTGCCGACCATCGTCGGTGGGAAGCCAGATGGTGCAAAGTGTGCCATCACCGCGCGACTCGACCAGCTGCGCGATGATGGCGAGAACTTCAGCCAGCGGCGCTCCTGCAAAGATCAGGCGCAAAATGGAAAGTACTGCCTCGGAGGAGAACTGATCGGATCCGCTGTGGGAGTTTTCTGTGTTCACCAGATGTGCAGGAAAGTGTAGGGTGGGCTCCATCGGCTCACCTCCTTACTGTTTAATAAAACCACTTCACAGCAAATCTGACCAATTGGTAATCAGACGGTAAGACGACAAGATCTGCGTTAACCGCAGGGCTTCTGGGCACGGAACCGCCGCGCGATGAATGTCGCTTGAAATTGCAAACATAGTGCCTAATTTGAGTTAGTCATCACAAGCGCGTTCAAGGGACTCATCGAAACATGCGCCTAAGCGTTTCTCCGAACAGCCCGCCGTGCTTGATGCCCGGTCAGAAATTGTTGATATGTATCCTCGATGAACTGTTCATCGATCACTCCTGAACCGAGCAGCAGCCGGTAGTACAGCGATCCGTAGAGTTGATCGATTGCGGTGTCGATGTTGAAGTCACCCCGCAACGATCCCTCCAAAATCGCGGCCTTGATGTTTTGGCGAACATCTTCCCGTCGCGGATAGAGCCAGCGCTCGCGGAAAGCTGTCGCAAGCTCCGGGTCGGACTGGGCCTCAGATACCAGAGAACGAATAAGATTGCCGCGGGAACTGCGGAAAAACGCGGCTTGCAGATCGAGTTGCCGTCGGAGGCTTTCAAGTGCGTTGCCGGTCTCGGGGAAGGCTGTTTCATTGCCGATCAACTCCAGCAGCGAATCCATCACAACCGCTGCCTTGTTCGGCCAGTGTCGGTAAATCGTCATCTTTCC
>JAATFH010000060.1 GCA_015655315.1 Terriglobales bacterium | reverse complement strand
GCAACCTATCCGGCGGTGTTTCCGTCGCTGGAGACAATGACGTTTCTGGAAGATATCTCCGCTCCGGGCTCGATCGAGATCGCAGGCGCACAATGGAGCGGATGGAGCCTCGGCGACGAAGCCCCCGAGGTTTATGTCCTGTGCTCGGGTGGCCACTCCAGGGGCGGTGTGGTCTTCTACATCCCGGAACACAAGTTCCTGATGCTGGCCGATGAAACTACAGCTGTGCCAATCTGGCCGGACACCGATCCACGCCGCGTCATCGGCACGGCTCAGAAGGCGCTCACCATGTTGGATAACGGCGGCCTGGAGTGGCTTTGCGCGGGTCACTTTCCCATGGTCCCATCGAACGACCCAAAAGCGGTGCGAGCCTCACTTGAACGTATTCTTGGCCAGTCCGGACAGTTTTCGGAGGCGGTCGAGCAGGAGGTCGCCGCGCATCCGGAAGGGCTTACAGTTGACGAGTTGTATGAGGCGCTGCGCAAGGACATTCCATCCACCTCCTACCTGACCTTCCTGATTGCCAATCAGTTTCCGGTCTTCACGACCTTCATGAAGCTGACACTGCTGAACCATCTGCTGCTGTACAACTTTCCATCACGAAAGGAACCCGGGGGCTATACTCGATTTCTTCCGCTTGTTTGAGAGCAAGCTGCCATGGGCAGCAACACGAAAATTTCTGCTCGGCCCCAAAATGGCTTGTCCGCACAAGTCCGCTTCTCGTGAATGATCCTCAGATGACGAGAAGGGCGTTTATGAGGGCTATCCAAAGTTGAGCCTACTTCGGCTTCGTATAAGGCTTCATTGAGCCGAGTGCAGCGTGCGCTGTCGGCTTAAGACTCATTGACGCACCTATCTGTCCGATGGAATGATGGTGGTGCGATGTTCTTCTCCAAGAGCTAAACCGGATTTAGATCCAGGCAGGCTGCTACCAGCGGTCACGGGCACCTCTGCCTCGAATCTGGCTTGACTACGCATCTCAGCGTCGTTCACTCACCGGTTTAGGAAATTGGAGAAGTTTATGTCCTGGTCTGAACGTTATGTTCAGGATCACAGGAAGCGGACGGATCGCGCCATTCATCGCGCTTGCAACCACCTCGCCTCTGATCCACTTACTTTCGCAAAGTTCCAAGAGCTGCTGATCTGTGCCCGCACTCGAGCGCCACGATTGTTCGAGGCGCCAGTCAACGACGGGCGTCATCTCGGCGTCGACGCGCTCTTCCACCTGGCTCGCTTCCAAAGCGCACACATTCGCCCAACAGCGGAGTGGACGGGCACATCATCGTCCTGGCGCCCCGCAGTGGCGTTCTTAGCGCACCACCTAACTTGTCGATATGAAATCCCCGCATTTATGGCCTCCGTCTGGCATGCAGTTGATGCAGCCGGAGACAGGAAGCGTTCGTGGGTGATCGCGCACTCGCGCGGCGCAAGCTTTCGTTCACTCGATCTGCCAGTCATCATGACGCGAAAGATGGAACATATCTTTCTTGCGTCCGATAGTCATCTGGCGCTGGAACCAGCACTCCGCAGAGCCGAGTTGCTTGCTCTAGGTATGCCAACCGCCTTTATAAACGCCATCCTGTCCACGCGACTGGCGATGGATCTGCGCAATAGCGATTTCTGGCGTACCGTCTGGATGTTCTTCATTGCATACGCCGGAGAGCTCGATCCCGCACAGATTGGACCTATGGTCGACTATATTCAGTCCGTCCGGCACGATCGAATTCGAATAGAGACACAAGCCGGCATCGTGGAGACCGCCCCGCCTCAGCCTTCCTTTTCCATCAAAGGTCGAACAGTGCCGTCCATGCTTCGTCTAATGAAGGAATGGCATCGTGATCTTGGCGTCTCAGACAGCACCGTCGCCTTCACGTGGGCGCGATCCCCTTTCAAACCGTGGCTGCTGGAAGAGCCGAGACGGAACGAGGAAGAGACACCGAAGCGTTGGCACATGGTCGAACTGATCGATAGTGCCCAACTGCGGGAAGAGGGCACTTCTCTGCATCATTGCGTCTGCAGCTACGCTTATCGTTGCTACCGCGGGACCTCAAGCATCTGGTCGCTAAGGATGTGGCAAGGAGAAAAGAAGCGCTCCATGCTCACAATCGAAGTCGATCCAAAGAAACGTGCAGTAATTCAAGCTCGCGGGAAGGCGAACCGCTCAGCCTCCGGCAAATCACTTAAGCTTCTGCATGACTGGGCCAGTCGTGAAGGATTAGAAATGGCTATTTGACAGTGATGCGTGGATTTGTACCTGTGTAAGTCGTCTTGTCGTCAGTAAGCCCTCAATGCTGATAAGCGCGCTCACTAGGACTTGCAACGGCGGGTAAGAGCGCCGGCAGGATCACCCAATGCCAGCGGCGGCGATCACAATGTCCGTAGCTCCCGATGAACGATCCCTGGCAGCATTCTGGATAAAGAAGCGGACCTCACCGGCCCGCCCCTGGTCTGCGACGGAGTCAGCGCGAACGGGTGTTGGCGAGAGCCCGAAGAATGGTGCGGGTGTTCTTGTTCATGACCTGGCGAAGATACATCGTGAGAGCGAACATCAGGACCACGAAGAAAAGGTCGACGCGCAGGATTGAATGAAGGAGCCCGCCCAGCGTCTCTGGCGGGAACATGTGCAGGTGCATCCAGACAAAGACGACGATGGCGAGAATGGCGAGCACGCCGACGATAACGCGCGAGGAGCGTTCGGACCTGTCCGCGTCTGCGAGAGCTTGCTGGACGAAGGCGATTTCCGCGTTGGTATTTTCGGAGTTGGGTTGCTGATGTTCGGGACTCATGCTGGTTTCCTTTCGGAGGTGAGGTATTTGCGAAGAGTAGTGATTCCGTAATGGAGGCGTGACTTGGCGGTGCCGATCGGAATATCCAGGATGATGGCACTTTCTTCGAGGGAGAGGCCGTGCTGGTAATGGAGCAGGAGGACCGCTCGGCTGGCTGGTGAAACACGGTCAAGAAGATTCAGGAAGACCTCGTCGGGTAGCTC
The DNA here is from genome assembly GCA_015655315.1 of Terriglobales bacterium. Taxonomy (GTDB): domain Bacteria; phylum Acidobacteriota; class Terriglobia; order Terriglobales; family Acidobacteriaceae; genus Alloacidobacterium. Next base: position 992 of record JAATFH010000060.1, on the reverse strand, counting down.
GCCTATACCCGGATCCAGCGCGGTCAACTGTTCAGGCGGCACGTCGTCGAGGGGCTGCCAGCGGCGGGCGCGCTTGAGATGGGAGAAGGCAATGCGCGAGGCGATGCGGAAGCTCCACGGACGAAAGACAGCGGGTTCGCGCAGGAACGGGAGCTTGCGGAATATCTGGATGGAGGTCTCTTGCAGAACATCGTCGGCGAAGGTAACGCCGGCCAGGAGGATGATGTAGCGGCGCAGCGGTGCGTAGATGTCATGGAGAAGCTGTTCCAAAGCGGCCCGGTCGCCGCTTTGTGCGAGAAGGACAAGCATGGTCTGGTCGGATCTCGGAGACTCCTTTATGTGAGTTGCTGTGTCCATACTGTTGAGAGAGCAGTTGCGGTGAATGAAAGTTCGGTTCCGGCGAATAAATAATTATGAGCACATGAGAAGCAATCGTCGTATGCCGCGACGAGCGTTTTGTATGAGCAGGTCACAGATGTCAATGTTTTTCCTTATCAGGGTCTTTGCTTTTGCTGTTGTCGTTGCGTTTGTTGTTGCTCTCCACCGGGTTTGTATTCGCACTCTGATGAGTCGGATGAATCTGGACTCGGTGCCGGTTAGGGTTCGAGAGGAGAGTCGATGCTGCCATTTATCGGACGGTCTTGAAGGACCAAAACGCTCACGCAGTCGCGTTTTGGTCGTAGCCCAAGGTAGCAGCCCACATCTCGACTTCGACCAAATCGCTCCTTGTATCCGAGAGTCAGAACGAAGGTAAGAGCGGTAATGTGGCCGACTCCATGAATCGTCATCATGGCCTGGGTCTCGACATACTCCGTCTGAGTCATCCTCTGGATATCCCGGTCGTACTGCTTGATCTTGAGAGTCATCTCCGCGATCTGTGCAAGGATCGGACCGAGTGCCAGCTTCAACCCTGGCGGCATGGCGGCCTGACCTCGTTGGGCGTAGCACTTCGTGGACGAAGCCGGCATACGATGACCGCAAGCCTTCGTCAG
>JAATFH010000403.1 GCA_015655315.1 Terriglobales bacterium | reverse complement strand
GATGGCTTACACCTGCCGCTTCAACGACCACGCTTGAGCCGTCAATTTTCGCGGTTGCCGGAACGAATTTCCCATCATGTCCGGCGACTTCAAAGCCTGCCAGTTGCGGCCCATGAGCGGCGAGGCCATCCTTTGCGTGGTCGAACCAGACGCGCATCGCAGAGCCTTCGATCGTCGCCGTGCGGAAGAGCGGACCGGAATACTCCAGCTGCGAGTCTCCATAAGCGATGGCGCGGGCGGCAAGCGCCAGACGAGCGCCGACGGTCTGTTTATCGGACGGGTGCACGTTTTCCTTGTCGCCGACATCCAGGCTCACCGCCATTCCTGTGTTGGCAACGGCGAGCGTCCTGCGCTGCGCATCGCGAACCGTGCCCCAGTCTTCGGTCGGCGAGTTGAAATTTGAAATCTGCACGTAAAGAAACGGAAAATTGCCTACCTGCCAGTGTGTACGCCAATCCTGAATCATCGCTGAAAAGAAGCGCGCGTACATAGGCGCGCGTTCCGGGTCGCTGTTGGTTTCCCCCTGATACCAGATCGCTCCTTTGATGGTGTAAGGCGTGAGCGGTGCGATCATGGCGTTATAAAGGCCGGCGGGTTGCCAGGAGAGACCGTCCGGAAACCAGTTGTGCTCAGGCTTGGGCTGGTGCGCCTGTTCCGCGGCTGCGTCTGCGCGTTTCGCAGCAGCAATGGCGAGATCGCGGTCGCTCAGTTCATCAACAAAGTGCGCCCATGAAGAGAAGATTGGAATCAGGCCGGGATTGGAGCCGATCTGGTCCATGCTGATCCATGAGTCGACAGGAGTTCCGCCCCAGGTTGAGTCGATCAGCCCGATCGGAACGTGCTCGCGCGTATTGATTTCGCGGCCGAAAAAATAGGCCACGGCGGAGAACTCAGCGGCGGTCTGAGGCGTGCATTCGGTCCAGGTCGCGGAATTGTCGATTAACGGATAGTAGGAGCTTTTTCTCTCAATGAGGAGCAGCCGGACGGTCGGCAGGTTCGCCTGCGCTATCTCCTGCTCTGAATTTTTTACGACCGCGTTGCCGGGGAAGCCTTTTAGCGGCATTTCCATATTGGACTGGCCCGAGGCCACCCAAACGTCGCCGACAAGGATGTCCGAGAGCGTCACGCCGGGAGAGGCGGAGCTACCCTGCGCGGTCAGTTCATACGGGCCGCCCGCGTGTTCGGGCATAAGCCAAAGGCTCCATTTCCCAAGCTTGTCGGCGGTTGCCGTGCGTGTCTGATCGTGAAAATGGACCGTGACCGTCTCGCCGGCATCGGACCATCCCCAGATGTGAATGGGAGCGTCCCGCTGAAGGACTGCATGGCTGCTGAGAATGTTGGGAAGTTTTACTTCGGCATTTGCGATCGCCGTCAATAGCGCGATCAAAAAGAACGATACCGTGGCAGAGACGATTTTCTTGTTTTTCATGCGTATGGAGGTTCCCCAGGAGAATGCGTAGTAAACATATCATCCGGGGCGGAATGCATGAACGCCCCCGCTGCTTTAGAGCAGCTTGCCTGCCGCCAGATCCTGGATGAGTCCACGGTCCGCAGCGAGGAAGTCGTAACCGGGCAGGTCGCGCAGCTTACACCAGCGCAGATCGTTGAAGATGTGGTTGGTCATTTCGCCTTCATACTGATGAATGGCGAAGAATTGCAGATCGACCGAACTGCCGTTGCGATAGGCATGCCTCACATGAGCCACAGGCGTGCCAATCACCGCTTTGATCCCCAATTCCTCTTCAAGCTCGCGGATCAAGGCCTGTTCAGGGCTTTCTCCCGCCTCCATTTTGCCTCCGGGAAATTCCCACTTGAGGGCCATGGCTTGATCGGGACGGCGCTGGCAGATCAGTACCTCGTCGCCGCGGAGGATGAGTCCGGCGACGACATAGCGCACGGATTTGAGTTCCGCGGCGCCCGCTTTATGCGATTCGGTATCCCCCATGCTCACACTAGTTTAGACGGTTCCTGCCTCAAAATCGATGCACCGTATTTGGGGACTGTGCAAGTGGCCGAAGATTTCGGGGTGAATGACTGACGCAAGAGCGTGCAGACCGCCGACAAGCGTGGGCGCGGGCGTGTTCAATAGTTCCTCATTGATACAGAAAACGCGGCGCTCGCCGACGGCTTGCAGATGATCCCATCCGCGTTTTTCCACAACTCGTTCCAGCGGTACCCGCATTCCCGCGCCGCACCATCCCATCACGACGACGTCAGGGTCCGCAGCGGCAACAGCCTCTGCCTCCGTCACTACGCCGGGAGAGCCAAGGAACTCTCCGCCTGCCACCTCCACCAGCTCTTTGACCCAATACTGCGAATGGATGAGCGGCTTGCCCCATTCTTCGCAGTAAACACGGGGCCGCCCGTTCGCTGCGGCTGCGTTGCTGCTGATCTCGAAGATGGCGGCCTGCATGGATGCGATGACCGCTTCGGCCTTGTCGCGTGCGTTTACCACCGAGCCCAGGAGTCGAATATCGCTGTAAATGTCGGCCAGCGAGTGCGGGGCGAGCGCCAGCACGGGAAAACCGGCTTTCAGAATGGCCGCCAGCGATTCCTGCCGATAGGGAATCGATGCGATCACGAGGTCCGGCCTGAGCGCCGTCAATTCGTCGGTGGTTGTCGTCCACGCGTCGTGAACAAGCGGAAGATTGCGGTGGCGAAGATCGGGAAGGATGCCGAGGCAATAGCGGGTACAGGCTACCAGCGCGTCGAGGTGGCCAAGCCGCTCGAGAATGACGGATACACTTGGTTGCAGGGAAACAATGCGCATCTGGGTGACAGCTTAACGTGTCTTCCCGCAGAAGTATCATTCCGGCGACAAAGAGTTTTCATCTCGCCGGAAGTATCCCTCTTTCCTTGAAGTCCGCAGGTCGTATCCACATATAAAACGCCACAATTGTCATCCTGAGCGGCGTATGATGCGTTTTTTGCGTCATACGCAGTCGAAGGATCTGCTTTTTCCGGTTCCGGCCTACGTTTTCGCTGACAGAAAAGAAAAACAGATCCTTCGCCTCGGCTCAGGATGACAATTCTTGGTTGAAAATAAATACTTTTGCTTGCGCTTATATGTTGGTACTGCCTAGATCTTGCTGTCTTTCAGGACCAGCTCCGGGTAGAAAACCGTCCAGCCGCGTTCCGCTGCCGACTGCACCAGCGCAGGGGTGGGATTCACGGGAAAAGCATGTTTTGCGATCTTCAGCATGGCTTCGTCGTGAATCGAATTCCCGAAGACGCAATCCGGCTTTGCCACACCCGCGCGCGCGAGCGACTCTGCCTTACCGTCGTCTGTGGGCACATCGAGAAGCTCACTGGTGATGAGTCCGTTGCTGACTCGGACCGTAGCCGCCAGCACGCGCGATGCGGGAATCCCAAAGCGTTCCACGCCTTCTTCAATCACCCAGTTGTTGGTGGAGCTTACCGCCCAGATCTCGGTGCCCGCAGCCTGCAGGCTGGCGATGAGGTCGCGCATTTCGGGGAAGATATTGGCTTCAATGTGGGCGCGGAAGTAGGTCGCCGCCGCCTTGCGCAGTTCGTCTTCGCGCAGCTCGGCGTACATCTGGACCATCTCGCCGCACATCTCGGCCTCGGAGACCTTTCCGGCGAGATAAAGCCGATATTGCGTGTCGACCCAGTCCGCGGCGTTGCGCGATACGAGGCCTGATTCTATTGACCAGATCATGAAGCCGTAGCCCGCGTCGCCGGTCCAGAGTGTTCCGTCGCAATCGAATACGGCGACCTGTGGATTTGCGGCCATGACGGCCTGATGAAATTCCTCGCGGGTAAATTGCTCGGGCGCAGTATGCAGCGTGGTCAAGTGAAGCTCCTTCATCCTTTATTGTGAGCGATGAACAAAAATTTTGCACGGTGCGGAATGTAAAGCGTTGGTGAACTTGATTCCGGGAGCATCTTGCGGCTGCTGCGATATTCCTCCGGCGCAGATAATCAAAATGTGGCCACGAGTCGGAATCCTGAGCTGATACGCGAGTACCTGACCTACCTGCGTGTGGAAAAAGGTCTGAGGCCGCTGACCTGCGAGGCGTACGAGCGCGATCTGCTGCAGTTTTCCGAGTATCTGGAGTCCGGGAACACGCCTCTGATGACGGCGCGACAGCAGGAAGTGGCCGGGTTCCTCGAACATTTGCGGACGCATGGGGTGGAGTCGCGGTCGATAGCGCGTAAGCTTTCCTGCCTGCGCGGCTTTTACAAGTGGCTGCTCCTCGACAAGCGAATCAGCCATGACCCGACGATGAACCTGGAATCCCCGGATGCATGGAAGGTGCTGCCCAAATCGCTCGCGCCTGCCGAAGTGAACTCGATGCTCGAACGTGCCGCCATAGCCGCCGGTCATCCTGAAGCCGACTCCATTGCACTTCGCGACCGGGCGATTCTGGAACTGCTCTACGCGGGGGGCCTTCGCGTCTCCGAATTGACAGGGTTGTGCGTTGCCGATCTTTCGCTCGACGCCGGGCGAGTGCTCGTTCGCGGCAAGGGTGACAAGGAGCGAATCGTCCCGCTGGGAGCGCTCTGCATCAAGTCACTGGAAGAATATCTGGAACGCGGCCGTCCCGGACTTATCCGCAACGGGCGCGCCAATCAGCTCTTTCTCTCTATGCGCGGCAAGCCGCTTTCGCGGGAATGGGTGTGGCGGCTGGTGAAGACAAGCGACAGCCACGCCAGCCCGCACAAGCTGCGGCACAGCTGCGCCACGCACATGGTGGAGCACGGCGCTGACCTGCGCACCGTGCAGACATTCCTTGGCCATGCCGACATCGCTACCACCCAGGTGTATACGCATCTCGCTCTGGGCCGGTTGAAGGCGGTGCACCGGATGCATCATCCACGAGCAAAGCGTGTTGAGGAAACAAAGTGAGCGATCAGCCAAAGGTTATCGCGCTCGTTCATGATTTTCTGGCTATGCTCGCCAACGAACGCGGGTCGTCACCGCACACATTGCGTGCCTATGAGCGTGAGCTGCGTGCGTTTGCCGAATATCTGGTCAAGACATTTGGTCCTGACGTTGCCATCCAGCGCATCGAGCACCAGCACATCCGCGCCTATCTCGGCACGCTTTATGAGCACGGATTATCCAAGGCCTCGGCAGCGCGTGCGCTCGCTGCAATCCGCTCCTGGTTCAAATGGATGGCGCGTATGAGGCATGTGGAACAAAGCCCCGCTGCGCTGGTTGCCACGCCAAAGCTGCCAAAGCATCTGCCTCGCGTGCCCACCATCGAGCAGATGAATCGCGCCGTCGATGGAGTAACCGAAGACTCTGCGGCGTGGCCGGAGCGCGATCGCCTTATCTTCGAGCTGCTGTACGGCTGCGGCATCCGCAACGCCGAACTGGTCGGGATCGACCTGAAGGATATCCACTGGGCCAACGAGGCGATCCTCGTACGCGGCAAGGGGCGCAAAGAGCGCTATGTCCCGTTGGGCGATGCGGCGGCGCAAGCGCTGCGCGCCTATCTGCCGCTGCGCGAAGCCCGCCTGCAGAAGGCAGGGAAGCAGCGCGAAGCCCTGTTGCTGAATGCGAAGCTGCGCGGCAACGGCCGCCTTACCACGCGCAGCGTAGGACGCATTGTGAAGTTGCTGGCCATTGCGAATGGGCTGCCTGCCGAGGTGCATCCGCACACGTTGCGGCACGCCTTTGGCACGCATATGCTCGAAGAAGGCGCGGACCTGCGGGCGATTCAGGAACTGCTGGGCCACGAGCGTTTATCGACGACGCAGCGATATACGCAGCTCACCGTGGGACAAGTGGCCGAGGTCTATGACCGGACGCATCCCCGGGCGAAGTGATCCGGCGTACTTCCATGAGGATCCGCGAAGCACACCTGTATATCCTGTGGATGACGTCATTGACAGGAGCACGGAGCCAAGTTGCAAGTCACTAAGTTGCGGATCGCCAGATTGTGGATCGAAGATCGCTTTTCAAAGCGGGATATATTTGCGTTGTTTATTTTTGTCCTGCTGATTGGGTTCTCCTCATTGCTCTGCGCCCAGTCTGCGAGCGCATTTCAATCCGTCGATCCCATGATCGGCACCGGGCCTGAGGGACACACCTTTCCCGGAGCCACGGTTCCATTCGGCATGGTGCAGCTGAGTCCGGACACGCAGATCCGTCCCTTCAAGCAGAGTTATAAATGGGCGGCAGGGTATCGTTACGAAGACACGACGATCCTTGGCTTTTCCCACACGCATTTTTCCGGAGCCGGACACTCAGACCTCGGTGATTTTCTTATCCAGCCCATATCCGGCGATGTGAAACTGGAGCCGGGAGAAATCGACGCTCCTGGCTCCGGCTATCGTTCCCGCTTTCATCATGAAACGGAAAAAGCGGAGCCCGGATATTATGCCGTTACGCTCGACGACTATGCCGTGCGTGCTGAACTGACAGCGACGACGCGAACGGGCGTGCATCGCTATACTTTCCCGGCAGGCAAGCCAGCCCATCTGTTGCTGGACATGCGCTCGTCCATCTACAACTACACGGGGAAAGTCCTTTGGTCGAGCCTGCGCTTGCGCGCCGATGGAACCGTGACCGGCATGCGCGAGACGCGCGGCTGGGCTCCAGCGCGGCAGCTTTATTTCGCCATGCGCTTTTCGCAGCCGCTGACTGGACACGAATTGTACGACCGCGAGCCTCTTCCACAGGAGTACAAAGGCTTTGCGACTCCGGGGACATCGCCCGCCGATACACAGGCCATTGCGGGACGCGGACTCATCGGCGTCTTCGATTTTGGAGAACTCAAGCAACCTTTGGTGGTGAAGGTGGCGATTTCTCCCGTGAGCGAAGACAACGCAATCGCCAATCTTAATGCAGAGGTTCCCGGCTTCGACTTTGATGCCGTGCGCGCCGATGCCCGCCGTGCCTGGGAAAAGGAGCTTTCGGTTCTCGACATCAAGACCGATCCTGCGATGCGCAAGAGCCTCTATACGGCGCTGTATCACGCTCTCATGGCGCCCTCCGTCGCCATGGATACGGACGGGAGTTATCGCGGTCCTGATTATCAGGTGCACAAGGCGGAAGGTTTCAACTTTGTTTCCACCTTTTCTCTGTGGGACACCTATCGCGCTGAGCAGCCTTTGATGACGCTGCTGGAGCCACCGGACAGAACAAGAGATGTGGTGCGTTCGCTGCTTGTTTCGCAGAAGGAGAGCCCATTCGACATTCTGCCCATCTGGCAATTTCAGGGCCTTGAGACGTGGTGCATGATCGGCTACCATGCCGTTCCCGAAATCGCCGATGCCTTCATGAAAAACATTCGCGGCTTCGACGCAAACGAAGCCCTGGACGCGATGGTTGCCAGCGCGACCTATGCGCCCTACGGCCATCTTGGCGAGTACATGAAGCTCGGATACGTGCCCGTGGACAACGATGGGTAATCGGTCTCGAAGACCATGGAGTACGCCTTCGACGACTGGACGATTGCCCGCATGGCTCGCCGATTGGGAAAAACGGATATCGCCACCACGTTTGAAAAGCGTGCAGAAAGCTGGCGCAATGTTTTCGATGAGAAGAGCGGCTTTGTAAGGCCGAAGCTGGCGGATGGAAGTTTTCGCGAGCCCTTCGATCCAGCCCAGGCAGGCGCGCAGAGCGGCTTTACTGAAGGAAACTCCTGGCAGTATTCATGGTACCAGCCGCAGGATGAAGCGGCTTTGATACAGCTTCTCGGTGGCGACCAAAAGCTGGTCGACAAACTGGATGCGATGTTCGACGCGAAGGTGGACCCCAAGCGATACGCCGATGTGGAAGACATTGCGGGGATGATCGGACAATACATCCACGGGAACGAGCCGAGTCATCATCTCGCTTATCTCTATGACTATGCCGGCCAACCGTGGCGTACGCAGGAACGGCTGAAGCAGATCATCGATTCACAGTACCGTCCCGCCCCCGACGGGG
>JAATFH010000313.1 GCA_015655315.1 Terriglobales bacterium | reverse complement strand
GGAGACGTCTAAGCGTATAGCCGCGGTGTTGGCCTGTGTTGGTATCCTCTCGAAAAACATCGGGATGATGCCCTGCAAGATCTATACCGAGACCTCCGACGGTGGCAAGAAGGTCGTCGACCATCATCCGCTTTACGACGTTCTCTACTCTCAGCCGAACTCGCAGCAGACGGCCTTTGAGTGGAAGCAGATGATGGAGGGGCACCTCGAGCTGCGCGGCAATGCATATTCCGAGATCGTTCCAGGGCCGCGTGGCGCCGTCGATCAGCTGATTCCGATGCATCCCGATCGGGTGACGGTGGAGCGCATGAAGCCGTCCGGGCGGCTGCGCTATGTCTACAACGATCCGCTGACGGACAAGACGCGCAACCTGATGCAGGAAGAAGTCTTCCATTTGCGCAATTTCTCCGACAATGGCGCCACCGGTCAATCGACCGTGGCTATGGCGAGCGATACCTTCGGTGTCGCGCTCGCTGCGCAGGATTACTCGGCGCGCTTCTTCCGGAACGACGCGCGGCCGACAGGGGTCATTGAAGGCGCGAACTTCAAAAATAAGGCGGACGAAGAGCTGTTTCGCGAGAATTGGCAGGCATCGCAGACTGGTGCCAATCGTCACAAGACTGCGATCCTTCCACCCGGCCTCAGTTACAAGGCGATCGGCATCAGCCCGAACGACGCGCAGATCCTCGACGCGCGCAAGTACAGCCGAATCGAGATCTGCAGCATCTTCGGCGTTCCACCTCACCTGATCGGCGAGACCGAGAAGACTGCAACATATGCCAGCGTTGAGCAGTTCAATATCATGTTCGCGGTGCAGGCGGTGTTGCCGCGCCTCATCATGTGGGAACAGGCAATTCAGCGGGATCTGATTCAAAATCCGCGCTACTTCGCGAAGTTCTCCATGTCCGCGCTGCTTCGCGGCGATACGGCCAGTCGCTTTGCCGCCTATCAGATTGCGATCCAGAACGGATGGATGAGCCAGAACGATGTGCGCCTGCTCGAAGACCTGAATCCAATCGCGGACGGCAACACGTACTGGCGTCCGGCCAACTGGATTCCTCTCGGGCAGATCAATGCGCCGGCAGTAGCATTGCCTGCATCTGAGAGCGCTAGCAGCGTCGACGATGGGGATCCGAGTGCGGATGAAAGCGCCGGCGACGGAGAACAGGCCGTCCAAAGGCAACGGTTGATGTTGCTGGCCAGCTCCGCGTCCGATCGCTGTATGCGGCGCGAGATCAATGGTGCCCGCAAGCTCGTCGAGCGCGGCGCAAGCAATTATCAGATTCAAGAGTTCTATGAGGAGCAGGAAAGGTTCACGGTAGAAGCTCTTCGACTACCGCCCGAATCAGCTCGTTATGTGCAGCAACTGTGCAGTGCACGCTCCGGCAAATTGGCCGGTTTCCTGCTCGCTGGTGACAAGGCAGAGGCCTTTGAGTGGCTCGAAGGCCTCGCCGTCGCCGGATCTTTAAAGCTCGCAACACTCGCGGTGGAGGGAGTTCGATGAAGACTTACGATCGCATCATGAGGGCGGTCCGAGCGACGCCATGGGCCATCCAGCCCGAGAAGTTCGAAGCCATGCTCGCGTTTCTCGAGCTGAAGATCCAGGGCGGATCGCCGACGGCCGAAACGTTGGCGCAGATCCGCGCCGCGGCCGACGTCTCCGCGGCCCGCGCGCAGAATGTCTCTTCGTCCAGCAAAGGCAGTGTTGCTGTTCTGCCGCTCTATGGGCTCATCATGCATCGCGGCAATCTGATGAACGATATCTCCGGGCCGAGTGGAACATCGACCGAGCAATTCACGCAGCAATTCCGCCAGGCGATGAACGATCCAAGCGTGCAGGCGATCGTGATCGATGTCGATTCGCCTGGCGGATCTGTCGAGGGCGTGGACGAGCTGGCTCAGGAGATTTACAACGGGCGCAAGCAGAAGAAGATCACGGCGATTTCGAATTGCCTCTGCGCGTCTGCCGCATATTATCTGGCTTCGCAGTGCAGTGAAGTTGTCGTGAGCCCATCCTCGCTGACCGGATCTGTTGGCGTGTATTCGGTGCATGAGGATGATTCGAAGTATCTAGATAACCTCGGCGTCAAGATGACGATGATTGCCTCATCGCCAACCAAGGTTGAGGGTAATTCATATGAGCCGCTCAGTGACGATGCGCGCGCACATATGCAGGAGATGGTCGATACCTTCAACATGATGTTTGAGAAAGCTGTTGCGCGCGGCCGCGGCGTCACTCGTGATGAGGTGCAGAAGAAGTTCGGCCAGGGCCGGGTTTTCCCGGCGCAGCAGGCCGTAAAGCTGGGGCTCGCCGACAGCGTTGGCACGCTCGACGATGTGTTGTCCAAGCATGGTGTCACGCGCGGATCTGCATCGCAGGCCAGAGCTGCAAGTGACATTCCAGCGATCTCGGCGTCCGTGGTTGCCGCCGGTTCTGGTGATGACGATCTCGAATGCACATGTGCCTGCAGCGGCTGCGATGATTGCGACTGCGACGATTGCACTGTCGAGGATTGTTCCGCAGAAGGCTGCATGTGTGATTCGGCAATGAATGCCGCAAACGTGAGCAAGTCGCATGCGGCGATGCGCCGGCAGATTGAAATCGCCAGCGCTTAATAAGTTTGCAGCGGCGGCGTGGAGCGGCCAGTGACTCGAACCGAGATCATTGCGAATCCGAAAAAAGGTGACACGCTAAATAGAAACGGCGGCGTAATTCGGGAGGCTGAACACGGTCTTGTCTGACGCCAGTGCGGAGTAGGCACATTAACTATGCCACCGCCGTAAGTGCAGCCGGTATCGAATCCGGCCCGCTGCAATTCAATCTCGAAGAAAAAGCTCCGCAAACGCGGGGCTTTTTTAATGCCCAAAAGTTCTGAGCCCGACGGCTCCGATGGACGCGCTTCAAAAGCCTGCCCGATGGCAGGCAGCCGCAGCGCGAGCAGCACAACACAACTCAACTCAGGAGACAAATCATGTTGAAGAAACTGCGGCAGCAAAAGGCAGATGCGCTTGCGAAGGCAAAAGGCATCTTCAGTGCGGCCGAATCGCAAAACCGTGTACTCACTGCCGATGAGCGTACAGAGTATGACGCTTTGATGGCTTCTGTCGATGAATTGAACGGCGACATCAAGCGCGCCGAAGCATTGCTCGACGAAGAGCGCAATCTGCCCCCCAGCGCGGCGATCGAAGTCAGCAAGCCGGAAGGCAGCAAGAAGCCGTGGTCAAGCTTTGGTGAGCAGCTGAAAGCCATTGCCACAGGCACGCGCCTCGCCGAACAGGGATATACCTCAAGGATGGATCCACGCTTGTTCGCGTCGCTTGGCGCGAATGAGTCCGTTCCGGCCGAAGGTGGCTTCCTGGTCGAGCCTGAATATGCCGATGGCATCCTGCAGCGCACCTACGATCTCGGCGAAGTTGCGAGCCGCTGCCGGCAGCTTCCCATGGCGTCCAGCCGGCTGATCATGAATGCCGTCGACGAAGACAGCCGCGCAGACGGCCAACGGTGGGGCGGAATTCTCTCCTACTGGGAGGCGGAAGGCAGTCCCTATCAGGGAACCAAGCCGAAGTTCCGCCAGGTGCAGATGGT
>JAATFH010000292.1 GCA_015655315.1 Terriglobales bacterium | reverse complement strand
ATCCCTATGCCTATCGCGGTTGTAGCGGCGGTCCGCAGGACGAAGAAAAATTCGCGCTCGGCTGCGCTCGCTATATCGAAGAAAAGCTCTTCAAAACGACGCTCGCTCCGGAAGAAGTCGCCGCAATCTTTGTCGAGCCGATTCAGGGCGAAGGCGGGTATGTCGTCGCGCCGACCATCTTCCTGCAGGAACTGCGCCGCATCTGCGATAAATACGGCATCCTGCTCGTAGCCGACGAGGTGCAATCCGGCGCAGGCCGCACTGGCAAGTGGTGGGCCATCGAGCACTCCGGCGTTGAGCCCGATATCGTCTGCATGGCGAAAGGAATCGCGTCCGGTATGCCTCTGGGCATCTGCATGACGCGTGCCGAAATCATGGACTGGAAGCCGGGCTCCCACGCCTCCACCTTTGGCGGAAATCCTGTCTCCATCGCCGCCGCCCTCGCCACCATGGACATCCTCGAACGCGAGGGCATCGCCAATGCCGCAAGCCTTGGCGAACAGATGTTGAACCGCCTGCGCGAATGGCCGGACAAACATCCCGTCGTCGGCGACGTGCGCGGACGCGGCCTGATGATCGGCATCGAGATCGTCAAGGATCAGACCTCGCGCGAAGTAGCCGGACAATGGCGCGACCGCATCGTCGAGATGGCCTTCGAGCGCGGATTGCTGATCCTCGGCTGCGGCGAGACCTCGATACGGCTGGCTCCCCCGCTCATCGCAAACGAGCACGAAGCCGCCATTGCGCTCGACATTCTGGAAGAGTGCATTTCTCTGGTCGAGACCGAGCAGGTAACATCGACCGCGCTCGCCAGTTCTGCGGTGTAAGATAAATAGCCAGAGGCCGCAAGGTCTCTGGCACTCCCCTGTAGTTAAGGCCTGTGCGAAATCATCCTTCTTGCTGAAGAAGGTCCGCATGATCACTCGTCTGTGGCAGGGCTATACCACTCCGGAAAACGCTGACGCCTTCGAAGCATACATCCAGATCGAAGTCTTCCCAAAACTCCGCGAAGTTCGCGGGTTTCTTGGCGGCAAACTGCTGCGCCGAAATCTGTTTCAGGAAGTGGAATTCGTAGCGCTCAGCCACTTCGACTCGCTCGAATCCATAAGAGCCGCCGCCGGCGACGAATTCGGCTACATCATCATTCCCGAGGCCGGGCGCAAACTGCTGTCTCGCTATGATCAGCGGGTCGCCATCTATGGAGTTGTCGTCGAAGAGATGGCTAGCTGAAAAACCTGCTCATTTGCGCAGAGCCTGTCTGCGGAAAAGCACACCGGCAACAAGAAAAAGCAGAGAAACCGCAATCGCCAGCAGTGCATGCTCACGTAATCCAGCATGCAGGCTCAGCGCGGCGTCGATCCACCAGACCCCTGCGCCCACAAACCAGATCATGTAAGAATTCCGCCGCACCTGACATCTATTCTGATGCAGTGGACGGAAGAATATCTCCGCCGAGTTCCCCGACAATTAGAAGTGGAGTCAAAATCCGGCGCCGTCTTACGTTCTAAATCCGCACCAGTTCCTGTTGAATGCGTCCTGTGACCTCCGCCTTGTCACGCGAGGTCATCATGTTCACCTCGCTGCGAATCCCGAACTCAGGCAGATAGATACCCGGCTCTACGGAGAAACAGGTGAGCGGAAGAATACGGCGCTCGTCATGCGTCTCCAGATTGTCGAGATGCGCTCCGCTGCCGTGCAGCTCCGTGCCGATATTGTGTCCAGTGCGGTGCGTAAAAAACGGCTCGAAGCCGGCCTCGCGAATCACTGCACGCGCGGCATCGTCGGCCTGCCAGCCCGCGATTGGATTCTTTTGCGAGAAAGCGTCCTGCACCGTTCGAATCGCGGCGTCTCGCGCATTCTTCACTGCTTCGAATACCTGTTGCTCGCGTGAGGAAGGCTCACGCCCCACAACGGCGGTCCAGGTAATGTCATACCAGCACGTTCCCGGACGGTTCTTCCGCGCCCAGATATCGATCAGCAAAAAATCTCCGTTCTGGATCTTGCGCGAATGCGAGGCAGTCGGCTGGTAGTGCGAGTCGGAAGAATTCTGGTTGACGGAGACATTGGGACCGCTTTCCGTCACCATCTCCGCGCGCTCGATGGCCTGCTGGAACCATGTCATCATCTCGTATTCGGTAATGCCGCTCTTTAAGCGGCGATCGATCGCGCGAAATCCTTCTGCCAGAATCTCGTCGAGCGCCCGCTGCGCCTCGTAATGGCTGGCAATCTGCTCTTCGGAGAGCACGGCCTCGAACTGGCTCACCAGGTCAGCCGAACTGACGATGGTTTTTCCCATTTCACGCAACACCTCCACCGTCCCTGCGTCCACCATGGAGACATACATGATGGCGTTGCGCGGGGAATATTGCATCGCGATGCGATGGTAAGGTTCCAGCATCGCGTCGAGGCCGCCCTGCAACTCCTGCCAGGACGAGTACTGCGTCTTGCCGCCCGGCAACGTGTCAAGACGCGCCTGCTCGATGCGGTGCACCAGCTTATGCGGTTCCCCATGCGCCGGGATCACGTAGTACCAGCGGCGGGTGATATGTGCCTGCGGATCGAGCCCCAGGATGCGCCCCGCAATCGGGTCGCGGTGATGATGATCGTAAAAGAGCCACGCATCCAGCTTTGCGTCGCGGAGAGAGGATTGAATTTCTGAGAGCTTCATCGTCGATGCAAAGTTTATCGGAAATCGGGCTTAGAAGTCATAGCGGGTACGAATATGCTTCAGTCGATCAGCCGCAGGTAATCGGGCCTGTCCGCAATCGTACGGTGCCGGAACGACCGGACGATGCCCCGGTCCCGCAGAAAAAAGACGCCGGGCATCTGCGAAGCATCTTCGCGTATCAAACCGATGCCGTGTTTGAACATGGCATCCTGCAGCCAGCCTTTCCAGACGGATGGCTGGAAAACAAGCCGCATTACCGGTATGCGCGGCAGCGCAAAGATCGAACTTCTGTAGAACGATCCGTCCGGATTGCTGATCCGCTCCACATCGGAAAGCCGGTAATAATCGAAATAAGGCTTGGCTCTCTCCGGCGTTCCCAGGTGTACGAAAACCGGTCGCACGCCCCGATACGTCAACGCGCCATGGACCTTCGACACGTCGTCCAGAGCCTGACGGCAGAATGAGCATCCAAAATGCCGCAGAAAAACTAGCAGCACCGGCCCCTCATCGACTAGTTCCAGTAATGTTCGACCGGATTCGGCGCGGACATCGCCAAACGCCGAGACAATCTCATCCTTTTGCTCCCGGACATCCGCTTCCAGATACATAAACCTGCCTGCACCATTCTATGCCCGCCATAAAATGTTCGCTTTTAAAACAAGCTTCGGGAGAAGCCCCGCTTCCGTATTCGTCAGCAGGATGCTAGCTTTGTCGAGAACTTCGAGGAGGCTACGAAATGGAACTATCGAGACGTGGACTTTGCCAAGCCCTTCCGCTGATCGTCAGTTCGCTGGCTGGCGACTCCGTCGCATGGGCCGTCGACGATCAACCAATCCAATCCTTCGCGCTTCCGTTCGAACAGATGAAAGCAAGTGCCAACGACCGCAGCACAATACGCCCTATCCTCAACGGCATCACGCATTCCGGAGCACACCTCGAAGTCCACGAAACCGTTCTGCCGCCTGGATCCATGCCGCACCCGCCGCACCATCATGTTCACGAAGAGCTTTTTCTTCTTTCGAAAGGAACGCTCGAAGTCACGATAGCAGGCAAAACCACCACCGTTCTTGGACCCGGATCTGCCGCATTTATTCACTCGAATGAAGAACACGGAGTCCGCAATATCGGCCAGGAGCCAGCCCAGTACTTTGTGATAGCGATTGGAACGGATGCCTGAAGAGTCCTTACCAGCAGCAGGACTCTCCGGCTTTCGGAGTGCCCGGCTGCCCATCCGTGCACGGAAAAGGAATGAAACGAAATGAATGTGATGAAGACTGCGTTCAAGAGCAATGCACTCCATGCGTGCACTGTCCTGCTCGGATGCCTTTTCCTGGGTCACACCGTAGATGGCAGGGCTCAGGATTCCGGCAAAGCTGTCGCAACAGCTCATGATGGCAGCTATGTTCTTTCCAACGACGTTATCGAAGCTGGCTGCATCTTTTCAGACGATAAATTCGGCACCGTAACTGTTACAGATGAAGCACGCCACATAACCCTGCATCTATCCAATCCATTTGCCATCCTTCTGAAAGACGGCACGATTTACAAAGCCGGTAATCTGCAAGCCAGCGGAAAGCCGCAAGAGGTCGCGCTCACGGCAAACCCAAACGCCTCCCGCTATTCCGACCGCCTTCCCGGAGAGCAATTCGATCTACACCTCGTCAGCAATGACGGCAATCTGCACCTCACATGGTCGATGGTTCTTCGCGATGGCTCCCATTATGTCCGTCAGTTTGTTACTGTAACCGCGAACGCGCACGATCTCCCAATCAGTCGCGTTGAACTCATCGATATAGGTATCCCCGGCGCACACGTCGTCGGCTCCGTAAAAGGTTCGCCCATAGTGGCTGGCAATTTCTTCCTCGGATTCGAGCACCCTCTCTCCGACAGCAAAGTGTCGAACAACCGCGCCACTGCCTCTATCGACCGCGACCTCCCGCTGAAGGCCGGGCAATCCGTCACGTACTCCTCTGTCATTGGCATCGCACAGACAGGTCAGTTACGCCGTGATTTTCTCAGCTATATCGAACGCGAGCGTGCTCATCCCTACCGCACCTTCCTGCATTACAACTCCTGGTACGACCTCGGCTATTTCAATCCCTATGACGAAGCCGGCGCGCTTGACCGCATCCACACCTTCGGCCACGAGTTGCATGAGAAGCGCGGCGTCACGCTCGATTCCTTTATGTTCGACGATGGCTGGGACAATCACGCCTCGCTGTGGAGCTTCAACAAAGGCTTTCCCAACGGCTTCACGCCGGTGCGCGACGCGGCCCATAAATACGGCGCAGGGCCAGGTATCTGGATGTCGCCGTGGGGCGGCTACGACGGCCCGAAGATGGAGCGCATCCGCTTCGGCAAGCAACAAGGCTTTGAAATCGTAGACAACGGTTTCGCGCTCTCCGGACCGAAGTACTACGCTCGCTTTCGCCAGGCGTGTATGGAGATGATCCGGAAGTATGGCGTCAACCAGTTCAAATTCGCCGGCACCGGCAACGCCGACAGCGTCTTTCCCGGAAGCGGCTTCGACAGT
>JAATFH010000380.1 GCA_015655315.1 Terriglobales bacterium | reverse complement strand
GTGATCTGATCTTCCAGGTACATCGCAAGCTGTTTCACATCCGTATGACCATTGAAGGCAAAGAGACCACCGGCACGTGTCAGGTCAAACGGCAACAAGACAGGATTGAACGGCGTCGCCGTCACGTTCGGATTGGAGCCGTCATTGGGAAAGAGTCCTGCTGCTGTGCACTGTGCAGGATCGGTAAAGCCATTCACGGGATTTCCATTGCCATCGACGCAGGGCGAATTGAAGGTCGAACTGACGATGCCGAGCGAGTCATTTTCTCGAAGGATCGTCTGCTCATAGACGACCCCAGCCTTGAAGTTATGCATGCCGCGCACGTAGGAAATATCACCATGCACACCGGCATTCAAAAGCGTTCGCCGCTGGCCGATACTCTCCTGTTGAATAGGACCGAGGTCAGCAAAAGGATTGTCGCTCGGGTAGTAGTTGTACGCGTCCTTCCTCACATACGCGCCCAGGTTCAGCACCGAATACTGGCTGACGAGCCGCGTGTAGGTCGGCGCAATGTTGAAGGTTCCGATCTTCGACTTCTGATCCGTATCTCCGACACTGTTTCCGTCCTGGTCCAGGACATTCAGGTTGTCGAATGCATTCGGCGTCTGGAACCACGAACGGCTGTAGTTCAGGTTGAGATGGACCGAATCCTTCTGCGTCAACTGATAGTCCACGCGGTCGAAAATATTCTGCTCGTTGCCCTTATCGTGAAAGACCTGAAACTCGGGCGGGTCGAGGAAGCGGCTTGTCTTCAGACCGCTGGCTGCGATGAAGTTGCCCCATTTGTCACCGCCGTAGCCGAGATCAAACCCTGCCGTAGCCGATCCGAAGGTTCCATAGGAGGTGTAGATGCTGCCCGTAGGCTTGGTCATCCCCTGTCCGGAACGCGTCGTCACCTTGATGACCAGGCTTGTCTTGTCGCCGTACTCCGCGGGTGGCGCGCCGTCGATGACTTCCAGAGACTGAATCGATTCCGCCGGAATCTGGTTCGAAAAAACTTTGCTCTGCTGATCGGTAATCGGCTGGCCGTCCACATTAAACGAGTTTGAAGCGTGATCGCCCAGTCCGTGGAACAAACCGTTCGAATCGGCAGCAACACCGGGCGACGCCAGCGTCACCAGCGAACTCACCGACGATGACTGGCTCTCGAGAGGCAGCTTCTGGAAGAGTCCACGATCGAGGTCCGTGTGCATCGTCGAATCATTCTCGACCAGGTCCTCGCCGGTCACAACGACCGTCGTGTTCGACGCATCTCCCACCTTCAGGCTGACATTCGCGGTCACCGGCACCACGGAGGCGACATCGACATCCTGCGCAGCACTGCCGAATCCCGGTGCTGTAGCGGTAAGGTGATACGGATTGAGCGGCACGTTGGGAAACTGGTAGTGTCCCGCCTTATCGGTCGTAACCGTGCGCTCATATTTGCTGACTGGGTTGTGAATCGAGACCGAAGCGTTAGGAATAACAGCCCCGGTTGGGTCGGTGACTAAGCCGTCGACTGTCCCGGAGTTGCCGGTAGCCTGCGCCAGAAGTGCGCTAGGCAAAAAGATAGAAAAACAGATCCAGAGAAAAGCGGAACTGATGCCACGTGGAAACGTGTGCATTTAAGACCTCCAAAATTGTTGTGTGAGCCCTGATGAAAGCTGAATTATGCGGCGATCAGAACAACAGGCGGAGGCCGATTGGCAAGCTTGTACAGAAATATATGACGACGACGCTCTAACGGTTTTTCCGGAGCAATGCGCCGCACCGGCAGGATCGACATGGCCACGGTCACCAGCGCAACGGTCTGCACCACATGGTGCGCCGTGTTGCAAAGCGAGCAGCCTTCGTCTATCTGTCCGGCAGGATGCGTATGCGCGACCTGGATAAAACCGGTCAGCAGGACAAGCGCAATGCAGAGGATTCCGAGCCAACTCGCCCAGTTCCACTGAAAACGCGTTTTATCCCTGAAAATACGCATGTGTGCTTGACTATAAAACACAACCACCCCAATCGCAAAACGACGCACGCCGGAGAAAAGCCAGCGAACGCCGCGTTACCAAACAGTAATTGCCAGAAAATACAGGCTTTCTGCGGGTGCTCAGATCTTTAAATTGAAATGAATTTTGATGGCCGCGAAGTGATGTATCGCGCCTGATCTTACTCAATCACTGCCAGCACGTCGCCTGCCGCGACCGTGTCACCCGGTTCAACCCGAAGCCGCGCCACCTTGCCGGCCTTCGGTGATTTCAACTCATTCTGCATTTTCATCGCTTCGATAACAATGATGCTCTGATGGGCTTCAACCGTATCTCCAACGCCGGCCAGCACTCGCACCACGCGTCCGGGCATCGGTGCCGTCAGCGGCCTGGGACCCTCGGCGCCCCCATGCCGTCTGCGGCGAGACTTGAGCGAACGCGGATCGTCGACGCGATAAAGCATCCGCCGGCCTGCGAGATGAACTGTCGTACCTTCAGCGCTCTCTTCCAGCACGCAGCGATACGACTTCCCGCCGATAACCAGCGACAATACCCCGGGCCGAAGCACCTGCATGCTCACAGGAACCGGCGGGCGACCATCGATGCTCGCGTTATAGCCCCCGGCCTCTTCGAGCTGCGTCAACTCAACCTGCCGCAGCTCGCCGCTCATCTCGATCTGGATCGTCATGCCCGCAGGCCCTCGCGCCGAGCCGCCTGCTTCCATCCGTCGGCTTTGGAGCCGTTGGAACCGCTGGCGGTGCCGTTGCGTCCGTTGCCGTTCGCAGGCCGCATACTTTCAAAGAGCGCAGCGGCAATAAGAGCCGCGGATTCCGTATCCTCCGCTGCTTCCGACGCTTCACCGTTCGCAGCCAGCAGCCGGTCGAGATAGCCGGTGTCGATGCGCGCCGCCGCGAAATCCGCGTCGCTCAGGATGCGGCGAAAGAGTCCGAGATTCGACCGGATGCCGCCAATGACATACTCGTCGAGAGCACGCAGCAGCCGCGCAATCGCAGCATCGCGTGTCGGCGCATAAGCGATCAGCTTCGAGAGCATCGGATCGTATTCGAGCGGCACCACCCACCCCTCGTAGATACCGGAGTCCTCGCGAATCCCCGGCCCTCCGGGCTGCAGCAGTCGCGTAATCTTTCCCGGAGAAGGGAAGAAGCCATTGTCCGGATCTTCAGCGTAGATGCGGCACTCCACCGCATGGCCGCGCAGACGAATATCTTCCTGTTGAAAGGGAAGCGGTTCTCCCTGCGCAATGCGGATCTGCAAATGGACGAGATCGAGCCCAGTCACCAACTCCGTGACAGGATGCTCGACCTGCAGGCGCGTGTTCATTTCCAGAAAGTAGAAATTGCGGCTTTCATCGACAAGAAACTCGACCGTGCCCGCGTTCGTGTATCCCGCCGAGGCCGCCAGCCGCACCGCCGCGTCGCCCATTCGTTGCCGCAGTTCTTCATCCACCACAGCAGAAGGAGCTTCTTCAATGACCTTCTGATGGCGCCGCTGCACCGAACACTCGCGCTCGCCCAGCGAAACGCAGTGGCCATGCTCGTCGGCCAATATCTGAATCTCAATGTGCCTTGGCCGCTCGATCAGCTTTTCCAGATAGACTTCGCCCGAGCCGAAAGCTCTTTCCGCCTCGCTGGCCGCCGAGCTGAAGGCAACACTCAGATCATGCCTGGAGAAGACCGCCCGCATGCCCTTGCCGCCACCGCCTGCTGCGGCTTTCAACATGACCGGATAACCGATCTCCTCGGCGACGCTGTAAGCTTCATCGAGCGACGCCAGCCCCTTCACCGATCCAGGCGTTCTCGGCATTCCCGCGGCGTCTGCCGCCTGTCGCGCACGCGTCTTCGATCCGAGCACACGCATGGCGCTCGCCGGTGGTCCGATGAACTTGATGCCGGCATTTTCGCAGGCTTCCGCGAAACCCGCATTCTCTGAAAGGAACCCATAGCCGGGATGAATGGCCTGAGCTTTGGCGCGCCGTGCAACTTCGAGAATCAAATCCCCGCGCAGATACGACTCCGTGGCTGGAGCAGACCCCAGACGATACGCCTCATCCGCCTCAAGCACATGCAGAGCGGCGCGGTCAGCGTCTGAATAGACAGCAACCGTGGCAATGCCAAGTTCGCGGCAGGCGCGCAGAATACGGAGCGCAATCTCTCCGCGGTTCGCAATCAAAATCTTCCGGATCGGTGTTCGAGTCTTTGCCACGGCAAGAGAGGTTTCTAATGGAAAAGCCTCCGCGTCAACGGAGGCTTTTCTTCGGGGAGGCAACTGCGATTACTTCATATTGCCGGCGCCGTCCATGACGATGCCGCCAGGTCGATTGTTCTTCTTCTCTTCGTTGGCCTTGCGTGTACCCAGAGACTTATGGCTCCACTCAAGTGCCTGGTCAATATCTTCCTTGCGGGCCTTATCGCCGCCGCCAGCACACTCAAGATCGGCCTTACGGCGATACATGAGGTTGACGTAGGACATCGCATCATCGTAATTGGGCCGAATCTCCAGCGCCTTCATGAGGTACTGCATGCCCTCATTCACCAACGGAGTATTCTGCGCCACGATCTTCTGGCAGACCGGCTTTGGCATCTTTGGATTGCCATCGCCGCCATCCTGTAATCCTGCTTCGGAAAGCGCCTGGACTGCATTCTTATGGGCAATGCCCCAGTCGATCACGCCGATGGTGTATGCCGCCTCTGCATCCTGAGGATCGACGGCGAGAACCTTCTGCTGCCACTCCTTCGCTTTATCGAACTGGTCGATCTGGAAATAGAGTCCTGCGATTCCCTTAAGGCTGCTGATGTCTTTGGGATCTTTATCGAGTACCTCCTGAAATCCCTGAATTGCCAGATTGGCGCTCTTCAGGTTTTCAGGCGTCGTCAGATCGGGGACAACCTGCTGCGCATAGGCGGTTGCAAGATAGAGACGCGCCATGGGCAGGTTCGGATCGAGATTCACCGCATTCTGGAAATGTCCAATTGCCTCTTCATACTTGGCATTCTTGTAGGCTGCCACGCCTTTATTCAACTGGTCGCGGGCCTTGAGGCGGCTGCACCCGGTCATCATGGTCAGCATCGCCAGGAACGCGGCCGCCAATACCGGAAAACGTGCGATTCGATTCATTCTCTCTCTCATCTCCTTTGATCGCATGATCGCCAGCTTACGCCCGATACGGCAAAAGCAGAGTCGCCAATTCCCGGTGCATCTTTTTTTTAGGAACCGGAGCCGCGTAGCCCGTACAGGCACGTGAATTCCGCTCTTGCTTCAAACCGCGTATAGCATTGGGATGCATCAATTTAAAAATCTCTGCGCAGTGATTGTAATTGGTTTCAGCCGTATGGCAAATTTCTCTTTGGCGAGCGCATAAATTGGATGTAGATAGATGGACGCTGCCGGCGAGAAAAAAGACGGGCCTATTGGCCCGCCTCGATTTTCGGAGTAATCAAACCGATGTGGTCCACGCCGACCGAATGCGCAATGTCGACGACCTCCGCCACGGTCGTGAAGTTCAAGTCGGGATCACCCTTGATGAACATCACTTTTTCGGCGCGCGACGCATAAATCCCGTCGAGACGGTTGCGCAGGTCATTCTTCGCGACATCGTCCTGGTTGATCTTGTAGGACGGAGTGCCACCCGGGCTGGACAATACCGACACGACGATCGTCCGATCGTTCGGCTGCTGCTGGTTCGGATTCTTCGGGGGCTGGGGAACGAGTGCATCCAGACCCTTTGGCGTCACCGGCACGATGACCATGAAAATGATCAGCAGCACCAGCAGAACGTCAATCAGAGGGGTAACGTTGATATCAGCATTCAGTCCACCCGGACCGCTGCTACTTCCCATAGCCATAAGTCAGTTCCTCATTTCTCCGATGCGTTGCGGCATATCGCTGCTTGCTATTCCCCGCCCGCGGCAGGAGGATGATTCTCCGTACCCTGACGCTGTTCGGTCAGCAGGCCGACCTCTTCCACTCCGGTCGTACGCACCGCATCGATCGCATCCATCACCGTGCCATAGTGCGCCCGCGCATCCGCACGGAAATAAACCATCTTGTTCGTCTTGTTCTGCAGCATGTCGGCGACTTTCGCGCCGAGGTCCGAAAGTGAAACCTTATCCTGCCCCAGGAAGATCTGGCTGTCGCGCGTCACCGCTACGACGACTGCGTCTTCGTGGTCGGCATCCGGCATCGCCGTCGGGTTGTCCGTCTGCGCCAGTTCAACGTTCACCTTGTTCTGGAGCATGGGCGTGATGACCATGAAGATGATCAGCAGCACCAGCATGACGTCCACCATGGGCGTGACGTTGATGTTTGAATTGACCTTTTTGCCTTCGTCTCTTTTTGCTAATGCCATTCCAGTACTCCCCTAAATCGGGCTTTCAGATCGGCTTCCTCGAAATTGCAGGCCCTGGCTTCGAAACCGCCGGAGTGGGGACAAGCCCCACTCCGAAGCGCAAGAATTCCCGCTCCCTTAATGTGCAAGCGCCAATTAGCGGCGGCCCTGCTTGAGGAAGTAGTCGATCAGTTCGCTCGAGGAGTTATCCATCTCGACGTCGAACGCTTCTACTTTATTGGTGAAGTAGTTGAACGTCATAACGGCGGGGATGGCGACCAGCAGACCGAACGCGGTGGTAACCAGCGCTTCCGAGATACCGCCGGCGACTGCGCCGATACCCGAGGTCTTCTGCGTTGCGATCTGACGGAACGCGTTCAAGATACCGACGACCGTTCCGAACAGTCCGATAAACGGAGCCGTCGAACCGATGGTGGCCAGACCGCCGAGACCGCGCTTCAGCTTCGCGTGAACGATGGCTTCCGCCCGCTCCAGTGCGCGCTTGGAAGATTCGATCTGATCCTCGGTCACTGCGCCACCGCTGCCGTAGTTGCGGAACTCCTGCAGACCTGCGGTGACGACTTCGGCCAGATGCGACTTCTTGTTGCGATCGGCGACCTTTCCGGCCTC
>JAATFH010000496.1 GCA_015655315.1 Terriglobales bacterium | reverse complement strand
TTCATCTGGTAGCGCATTTTCGAAGCAGCGACATCCGCAGATTTTCCCAATCCGGCATCGACCGAGTGCATCCACTCCGTAAGTGCCCTCAGCTCTGCGTCAAGGGCGTTTCCCGCTGCGGCAAGCTTCTTCTTGCCTTCGATCGGCATGGACCGAGCGCCAAGCCGATGAGCCAGTTCCTCCGGGCGCGAGGAGAAAAGGTCCGTCAGCGCAATCTCGTGCTGCCCCATGACCTCGGCAATCGCCGGTTCGATCAAGGTCGCACTCAGTCGCGGAAGCACAGGAGTAACCCGTCCCAGAATTTTCTCGTAAACCACTTGGGACTGTGCAAAATAAGCAATCTCTGCGGGCCCACCGACATAGGCTGAAGTCGGCAGAATGAAATCCTGAAAGACCGCTCGGAGCAACGCATTCGGGCTCAAACGTTCAGGTTCTACTTTAAGAATGGCGAGCAACTCGCTCGTGCTGTACGCGCGCTTTCCAGCCGTCCATTCCTGCTCAGCCTTGCGGCGCAGCGGCAGGCGCGATTTAGTTTCGGCATCGGTCAGGAACAGCAGGCTACTCTGCGGTCCGACCAGAACCTGCGAATGGTACCCCGCTTGCGACAATTCCTTATCGCGCTCGATCAGGGCTGCGTGCAGCTCGTCGGCCTGCTCAATTGCCTGTTGCAGCACCGGAGCACCCAGCGCATGAAAATCGCGCGCGGATGCGTCGATCACGATCAGCCCATGCGCGGCGAAGGTCCGGGATATAAGGCGTCCAAATGCCTCGGCGAAGGTTGCATCGGGCGTATAACACTCTTCCAGAGCATCCAGAAACGGTCCCGGTCCGAGCAATTCCATCGCCTGATCGAGAACCGCGCGCACGCCTGGTCCGAGCGTCAGGCCGCCGACAGAGGCGTGGTGCGTATCGCCTTCAAGCGCCAGCTTCAGCGTATGCAACTCGCGCCGCGAAGGCAGAGCAACGTGGTCGGCTTCTTCCAGATCGTGGTCCTCGGACGCCAGCCAGAAGATCGGCACATGGGGATAGCCTGCCGCCGTCGCGTCCAGTGCTTTTCGAATCACTGTCGCTGTCTTGAAAAGGGTAAAGAGCGGACCGCCAAAAAGAGTTACCTGCTGGCCGGTCACGACTGCGCCCGCGCCATTCCGAAGGCGCTCGATGTTGGCAAAAGTCTTTTCGCCAGCCCCAAAACTGCGATTCTGGGCCAGAAGCAGATCGGCAACCGCTGCGCGCACCGCGGGATCGATGGACGAAGGCCGTGAGGCCCATTTCTGGGAATAAGGACTCAGCGAGTAATAAGGCAGCGGCGTGCGGCTCTCGGCGTAGTCGCTGAAAAGACGCGAGAGGTGTGGCAGCACCGTGATGGGAAAACACTCTGTATGCAAGTTTGCGTCGATCTCCAGCTAAGTTCCCCAGAACTGCATGGCGGTTGTTTCTGAATTGCTTTCGGTTCGGGTATTGCCCAGTGTCTCATGCGCACTGCGCATTCACTGTTACGTCATTCGAACAGGGAGCGAAGCTCTTGCCGGCGCTCCACGGGGAGCGTCTCAATTGCATATCGCGCCAATGAACGGTAAATCCCTGCCACAATCGGATGCTCGTCAAGTGCCTGAAGATGCAGCCTTATTGTGTCTGTATCGCCACGCGCAAATGGGCCGCTGAAACTTTTCGTCTCACCGCGTTCAAATACGTTGCGTAGAGTCGCCTGCGCCAGCATTTCCACCCATTGTCGTGCTTCATCCGATGAAAGTCCGGCGAGCCGCGCGGTCGCCATCGCTGCGGAAAGCTCGCTGACCAGCAGCGGAGAAGCCAGCGTCCCGGCTGCATGATAGAGTGCCTTCTTTGCCGCCTGTATCGCAAAAGGACTGCCGCCGATTCTTCGAATCAGGCCATACAACTTCCGCCGGATTGCAGGCTGCGCTTCCACGCCGAACAAAACACCGCGCACATCCACCGTCCTGCGAGTCGGAAAACTCATTGCCGGATGCACCGCCGCCACCGCCGCTCCCGCTTTGCTCGCCGCCTCCAGAGACGCGACCGTGAGCGCGCCGCTCGAATGCACGACGATCTGTCCGCGCAGTGTCTGCCCCTGCATATGCTGCCGCTGGACAATCGCCGCAGCCACATTGGAAATTGCGGAGTCCGGTACAGCCAGCCAGAGAATTTGTGCGTCGAGCCGCGCTTTTGCCAGCGCGATCGCACCGTTGCGCCGCTTTTCTGTAACCACTTCAGGCACAGAAATTTCTGCCTGCCGCAGCGCGGCAATCAGCGAGCTGCCCCAATTCCCCGGACCGATTACGGATACCTCGGTTTTCATCGTTGATCGGATGATACGGTAAGAGAAACCACGCAGGAGAAGAAGGGAACGATGCCGGTTAAAAAGAAGACAGCGAAGCCTATCCTCACCAACAAAAAAGCCAACGTTCAAGTGCTCTCGTCCAAAGTCGCTTTCGAAGGTCCTCTCTTCCGAGTATTCCGCGAAGAAGTGCGCGAGCCGGGCAACAAGACTTCGCATCGCGACATCATCCGGCACAACGGCTCGGTCGTGATTCTGGCCGTCGAAGATTCCAGCAAGCGCGATCCGCTCATCGTCATGGAGCGTCAGTACCGGCATGCCGCCGGACAATATCTTTGGGAAGTTCCTGCAGGAAAAATGGATGCGGGCGAAGAGCGTCTTGCTGCTGCGAAGCGCGAATTAAAAGAAGAAACCGGCTATTGCGCAAAGAAGTGGACCAAGCTCGTGCGCTATTTCGCCAGCCCTGGATTTCTCGGCGAGTGGATGCAGGTTTTTCTAGCTGAAGGACTCATTCCCGGCGAAGCCGAGCCGGAAGAAGATGAGTTGCTTGAAGTCGTGCTCGTTCCACTCTCGGAAGTACTGGGGATGATTGACCAAGGAAAGATTCTCGACGGCAAGACGTTGGTCTCCATCCAACTGTATGCCCGTCTTCGCGCAAAAAAGAAGAAAGCTAAGTGACTGATTCTGCGTAGGGCTTTTTTCTGCTCATCGAAAAAGGAAAACCAAAGTTGCACGAATTGCGTCTCTATCTCCAAGCAGGTTGGCGTAACCCCAACCGTAATCTGCTTCAGGAAGGTCTAAGGCTCGTGTCAACTTACAAAGGCAAAGTGAAGTGGTTCAACAACGCAAAAGGCTATGGCTTCATTGGCCGCGATGATGGACCAGATGTTTTTGTTCATTACAGCGCGATTCAGCTTGACGGCTACAAAAGCCTGAAAGAAGGAGACGATGTCGAGTTCGATATCGTTCAGGGCCAAAAAGGGCCACAGGCCGATCAAGTCACACGCGCACGAGAAGTTGCCTGACGGAAGCAACGGCAAGATTAATTTCCGCATTGTCCTGCAATATTGAAATCAGCCTGTCAAACAGGCCTCACTGAACGTGTGCCGAGGTTAGACCAGATGCAACCCAGCTGCCAGAGAAGCGGCTGGGTTTTATACTTTCCGCGCACTGAGAGATAATTTTCTCTCGATGGACAATCGTTCGATTGCGCAACTCCTTGCCGAAACCGCCGACCTGCTGGAAATCGGCGCAGGCGATCCTTTCCGCATCCGCTCCTACCGCAGTGCCGCCGAAGCCGTGGAATCGAGCACCATTCAACTCAGTGAAATTGCGGGCGACACCAAGAAGCTTCTTGAAATCCCAGGCATCGGCAAAGGCATGGCTGCCAATATCCAGGAGATTGAGAAGGCAGGCACGCTGCCGCTGCGCGAAGAGCTGCTGACGAAATACAAACCCGGCATGCTCGATCTGCTCAAGCTTCCCGGCATGTGTCCGAAGTCAGTTCTGCTTTTCTGGGAAGCGCTGCAGATTGCCTCCATCTCCGACCTCGAAGCCGCCATCGCCGCAGGCAAGCTGGAATCGCTGCCGCGCATGGGCGCAAGGCAGATCGAGAAGCTGAAAAAAGGCATCGAAGAGCATAAGAAGAACAGCGGACGCTTCCTGATCGATGACGCTGAGAACGCCGCAGAAAAGCTCATCGCATACCTGAGAAAATTCGAGGGCATCGACACCATCACGCCCGCAGGCTCTCTGCGCCGCGGACGCGAGACCGTCGGCGATCTCGACATTCTCGCTACCGGCCCCGCGTGCGCGGAAGACAAGGTGCAGGCTGCCGTCGAATACACGGCCGCTTATCCGCCCATCTCCGATCTCATCGCGAAGGGTCAGAACAAAGTCAGCTTCCGCCTGAGAAGCGGTCTGCAGGTCGATGTGCGTCTTCTGCCCGAAGGCTCTTATGGCGCGGCTCTGCAATATTTCAGCGGATCGAAGATGCACAACGTTACGATCCGCCAGCGCGCCCTCAAGCGAGGCTACACGCTCAGCGAATACGCGCTCGCCCGGGTCGAAGACGGATCCTTTGTCGCCGGAGCCACAGAAGAAGAGATCTACGCCGCGCTCGGTCTCGACTGGATTCCGCCCGAACTGCGGGAGAACAACGGCGAGATCGAAGCCGCCGAGCAGCACCGGTTGCCCGTGCTTATCGAGCAGCGCGACATTCGCGGCGACGTGCACATGCACACCGACGCGACCGACGGAAAAAATACGATTCGCGAGATGGCCGAAGCGGCAGTAGCCCGCGGTTACGAATACATCGCCATCACCGACCACTCGAAGAACCTCGCCATGACATTCGGCCTCGATGACGAGCGAGCCCTTGAGCACATGAAGCGCATCCGCGAAGTGAACGATGCGATGGAGGGCCGCATCCGTGTCCTCACCGGTATTGAGGTCGACATCTTGAGCGACGGACAGCTTGACCTTTCCGACGAAGTTCTTGCACAGATGGATGTCGTGATTGCCAGCGTGCACTCGCTCTTCAACCAGCCGGAAGAAGAGATGACGGAACGCGTCCTGCGCGCGCTGGAAAATCCCAACACGCGCATTCTCGGTCATCCCACCGGACGCCTGCTGCTGCGTCGCGAAGGATACAAACTCAACCTGCCGCAGATTCTGCGGCGTGCCTCAGAGCTGGGCGTCGCCGTCGAACACAACGCGTATCCCGACCGCCTCGATCTCTGCGACCGCGATCTGCGCCTGGCGAAGGAGATGGGCTGCAAAATCTCCATCAACACCGATTCGCACCACACCAGCCACATGGAAAAGATGCATTACGGCGTGCAGCAATTGCGCCGCGCCTGGCTTACGAAGCAGGATGTGCTGAACACTCTGCCCGCCGATCAATTCCTGGCCGCTCTGAGGCCGCGAGCCTAACCTCCGGCAGCCTTGTCATCCGATACTTGTACGGAAACCGAGGCTGCGGGAGCCGTCACAACCTCCGGCCCTCCGCTGGTTTGAACGGGAGTCGCCTTATCGGGCTTCACCCCGGCCAGTCGCAGGTTTACCAGCTTATTCAGCATGTCGAACCAGAAAGGCGCACCCAGCGATACAGCGATTGCCGTAAGCAGCCACCCTGCGAAGTTATAGCCCCAATGGGCCACCATGGCCTTTCTTCCTTTGTGTTCCGGATCGCCTCCGGCGTGCCAATAGCGTTCGACATAGTCCCAGTCATAGCCAACCGGAATCTGATCTCCGAGTCGCTGCTGTATCTCGCCGCGCGCCGTTTCGTAACCCGGCAGTTTGCACGGCTGGCTATCCTTGCAGCTATACATCTGTGCCGTTGCGGTAACCGCGTCGCGCGCGTCTTTTGAGGTCCAGAGCTTCTGCGTGATGTTGAAGAGGTTCGCATTACACAGGATGGCCAGCACGATGCCAAGCACCAGAAGCCAGCTCTGCGTATGGCGTTTATACAGACCGTTCACGCGGTCCATCGTGCCGTCATACCACTGCTCGACGGCCGACACGCAGGCCACGCTGTCGTGCTCGATGCCCAGGATGATCGCGCCCAGCTTTTGCCGGAGTGGGGAATCCGGGATGCTGGCCACAATCTTCGTTACATCGGTAGAAGGCAGATTATGCAGCTCCGCTATGGAGACCAGCAGGACACGCGTAAACAGTGGAGAGGCGATGTAGGTAGGCCGCGGTTTCGCCGCCGCCGAACTACGCAATCCTAGAAGCGACGCTGGCTGAAACGATATTGTTTCGATCAGCGGATGCTTTACAAACTTTTCATAGATGGCCGGATCGCCGACCATTTTACAAATGGCCGTTTCTAATGCGACGGCGCGTTTCGCGGTAAATGCCGCCATCATTTCAAGCACATGAGAAGCGATGATGCTGAGCAGCAGGCAGGTAAGCACAACGCCCACTGCAACGCCGAGTATCTGTTCCATTTCCTTCGCCGTCCTTGAAAGCTTGATCTGGCAAGCCAGTATGCCTTCTCCGGGGCACCGTGTCGAGTCTCTTTGCAGACGGGAGCCTTTATCCCATCTCCACCGTCTGTGGAGTAGAATGCAGCTCTGATGACTGAAGATGCGAATTCGGGAAAACGCGCGCTGCTGATCGTTCTCGTTGCAACGGTAATTGTGGTGGTGACGATCGCCGTTTATGTCTACATCGGCGAGAAGCCGCCCGTAGCTGTTGGGCAAATCGTTAAGCTCGATATAACGCCCATTCATACCGAGATGCGGGTAGGCGCGGGCGCGCAGGGCATACAAGGCGGCACGGACACCTACGATCAGCTTCTGGTTCTGGCGCAGATACAGATCCGCAATCAGACCAATATTCCGCTCTTCCTGCACGATATGTGGAGCAACGTCACCACCAGCAATGGCGATCAGCAGCGCAGCCTCGCAGCCAACAGAGGCGATTTTCAGAGTGTCTTCGTAGCCTATCCGCAAATGGCTTCGCTCAAGCAGGAACCGCTTTTGCGGGACATTACTCTCCAGCCCGGCCAGAGCGTGCAGGGTCTGGTCATCTTCCATTACCCCATGACGAAAGACCAATGGGATGCTCGTCACAGCTTCGAAGCCGTTATCTCGTTCATGAACCAGAAAAACCTGGTGCTCCCGTGGCCGGCGGCTGGTAAATAGCCCAACCCTCCAGCAAATGAAAAGCGGCGCCGGTGGCATTTTTCAGCGCCGCTCAGAAGAAAAAATCTATAGCGTTACTCTCCCGGCTTCACCGGCACAGGCGCCGACTTCGGCGTCGAAACATACCCCTGGATCTGGTCTTTCGTGATATTGTTCACCACCAGTTCATACAGGTAATTGTCCTTGCCCGTATAGAACTGCACCGGCTCGTTGAGGCCGCGGTCCTTCTTCTCGATCTTTTTGTCGTCCGCATAAACATTTAACGTGTAACGGCTGTGCTTCGTGTCTGCTTTTTTCAACTCCAATCCGACGGTGGACACGGGCTGACGTTGATTCTTATGCAATATGAACTCGTAATAATTGCGGTCGCCCTTGTGCTTCAGAATTTCCAATTCATCATGGTTCGTCGCAATCAGGCCGCTTTGCACGCCGAGGTCGCCCTTCATGCTCTGAAGCTGTGCCTGAGTATTCTGCAACTCGGTTTTGGTTTGGGCAACATCGGTTTTCACTCCGCCGACGTCGGTCTTCACGCTGGAGACATCGCTGGAGACCGCCCCAATCTGCTGCTGCGCTTTAGCCTGCTCGCTTTCCAGTCGCTTGGCGTCAGCTTCCTGCCGCCGCATCAAATCGTTGGCGCGGGCTTCGAGCTGCTTCTGTGTCATTCCGACGGACTGCCCAAGCGTCTCCGTGGCCACCTTCAATCGCGCATTCGTTTGATCTAATTCCTTGCCCAGCTTGTCATTCTGCAACTGAGCGTCTATCAACTGCGCCTCTGTCTTCGTCAGACGATTGCTGAGGGTATAACTCCAGATCAGGCCGCCCAGCGCCAGCAGTAAAGCTGCCGCCAGCAAACCGAGGAACGCACCGGAAAAACTCCTCTGCTCCACAACTGTTTCGTCACTCATCGTTCTCTTCCTCTCTTGCAATTCGTCGTGCCGTGAGACTACCCAACCAAATGGACGATGACAAACATTTTTTGTCTATCGCGCCCCACACAATAGATGTATGAGCTCAACAGATGTATTCATAGCAGGTGCGGTCATCGTCGGCTTGTCTACTGCAAATACGGTCGAACGCTTCTCCGGGTTGCAGATTCCTTTGCGCACCAGCGGAACACCGCAGGGCTCCGGGCGAAATCATCTCTTCGACCGCCCACTTTCGCCGGCAGAAATCGCTTCGCGGCTGCCGGAGCTGAATCCGGCAGGCGGCAGGCACCCGCTTGCAAGTGACAATGCAATCTCCACGCTGCTATAAACAGTATTTAGTCCTGTTTTACACCCTGAGCACTTTGCAAAATGCATTTATCAGGGAAGAATCGGCATCAGGCTAACTTTTTGGCGCATCCTATAGAGTCCGCCTGAAACAAGGAAAAATCGAACTGGAGGGATTGGGGAAGTATGTCGACCGCAGTAGCTTCAAAAGGTCTTGAAGGGATCGTTGCAGCCAACTCTGGCATTTGCTGGATCGACGGAGATGCCGGGGTGCTCGCGTACCGCGGTATTGACATTCATGAGCTGGCCGAGACATCGACGTTTGAGGAGACAACGTACCTCCTCTGGCATGGCAATCTACCTACCGCATCCGAACTCGAAGTCTTCAAGAAAAAACTCTCCGACTCCCGCCAGCTTTCTCCCGACATTCTCAAACTCCTGAAAGAATTTCCCAAGACAGCGACACCGATGGAAATTCTGCGGACAGCCGTTTCCGCGCTGAGCTTTTACGACAAGGATGAGAAAGCTGTCGACCACGATTCGAACGTGCGCAAGAGCTTCGATCTGACCGCTCAGATCGCGATCATCGTCGCCGCCTTCGACCGCATCCGCAAAGGCAAGCCCGTCGTCGAAGCCGATAAGTCGCTTTCGCATGCAGGCAACTTCCTCTGGATGCTCACCGGCGAAAAGCCTTCCGAGACCGCGACCCGCGCCTTTGACGTTGCTCTCATTCTGCACGCCGATCACGAACTGAACGCCTCGACCTTCGCCGCCCGTGTCATCGCCGCACCCCTTTCCGATGTGCATTCCGCGATCACCGGCGCTATCGGCGCACTCAAAGGCCCGCTGCACGGCGGCGCAAATGAAGCCGTGATGCGTATGCTCTTTGCTATCGAGAAGGAAGGCTCCGATCCGGTCGAATACGTGAAAACCATGCTGGCGCAGAAGAAGAAAATCTCCGGTTTTGGTCATCGCGTTTATCACACCGAAGACCCGCGCGCGACGCACCTGCGCAAGATGTCGGAAGACCTGGGCCGCTCGGCGAATAACACGAAGTGGTTCGATATGTCGCAGAAGATCGAGCAGTACATCAAGTCGGAAAAGAAGCTGAACGCGAACGTCGATTTCTACTCGGCATCGACTTACACCACGCTCGGCATCGACCTCGATCTCTTTACGCCGATCTTTGCCATCAGCCGCATCTCCGGTTGGGCCGCGCATGTCATCGAGCAACTCGACGACAACCGCCTCATTCGTCCCCGCGCCGAATACATCGGGCCGGAATATCCCGCGAAGTACGTGCCGATTCAGAACCGGTAATGTTTCCCACCTTCACAAGGGGCTATTGCAAGGCATCCCTTGTGAAGGAACAGGGCCATCAGAGTGAGAAAGCGGATTCTTCCCCTTCACTTCGTTCAGTGTCAGGATGACAATTCATCAAGGTGGCTGTCATCCTGAGTGCAGCGAAGGATCTGCTTCTTGTTTGCGCCTGCACGAAGAGGGTGCCCCATCCTGAGCAGCGCGAAGGGTGGGAGGGCAGTCTTACATCCCGCCCTGACGGCTGGCTGGCGGCACAATCCCGTTCATCCGCAGATACACCACCATCTGCCCATAATGATCCATTGAGTGCGCAATGCAGAATGCAGCGAGCCCGCCACGCGTGTACTGGTGCTCGCCCGATCCTTCAATTGTGAAAGCGTTGGCGGCGGTAATGGTGCTCAGGGCGCTATGCGCAAAGGTGTAGGAGTCCTTCAGAGCCTTCATGATGTCGGCCTTGCTGGTCAGCTTCTCGATATCGGCTTCTTTCACCGCGCCCGGTATATTCCAGCCGTCAAAGAAGTCATAATTGGACTCAGCCAGGTGCTTCACCTGCTGTCCAAACGTGCGCACGCCTTTGAACTCACCCTGCGTCGGCGCAAAGTTGTATTTGTCCGCGGGCATCGCGTCGGCCGCGCCTGTGATTTCCTTTTCCATCGCCGTCATCAAGTGGTTGTAGGTATCTCCTGGAACAGCCTGTGTGGCCGCCTGGGCGTAAGTGAATGTTGCCGGAGCTGCCGGACAACAAAGCAGCGCGATACAAAACAAACGAATCATCTTCACGTCTTTTCTCCTCAGAAACTACTGCGCAAGCAGGCTAGCAGAACCGGTTGAAGGTATGCGTCAAACCCTGGTTGAAACGCCCGAAAAATAGTCGAAATGCGGGAAAAATGCGGTGCCCGGTTCTTTCTCCTCCGGATTCCCTGGCCTCAAAAATTGAAATAAAAGCCGTAGAATGGAAACAGGAGACTGCACGAAAATGAGACGGGTATACATGGATGCCAATGCGACAACACCTCTTCTGCCCGAGGTGCTCGACGCCATGCGCCCGTATTTCATCGAACACTTCGGCAACGCGTCTTCCATTCACCAGCAGGGGCAGCATGCCCGCGCCGCCGTCGAGCATGCCCGCGCCGCCGTCGCCGCGCTCATCAACTGCCGCCCCGCTGAGATCGTCTTTACCTCGGGCGGAACGGAAAGCGACAACCTTGCGCTCTTCGGTCTGGTGCAGCCCGGCGATCACCTCATCACTTCATCGATCGAGCATCACGCCGTGTTGCACGCCGCTGAGAAGCTGCGCGACCGCGGCGCAGAAGTAACGTTTCTGCCGGTTTCAAGCGAGGGCGTCATCGATCCGGGGGATGTGCGCCGGGCGATTCAGCCAAACACCCGGCTGATCAGCGTCATGATGGCCAACAATGAAACCGGAGCCATCCAGCCGGTGAGCGAAATTGGCCGCATCGCCACCGAAGCTGACATCTACTTCCATACCGACGCAGTGCAGGCAGCGGGCAAGCTGCCCATTGATGTGCAGACGCTGCGCTGCGACCTGCTCAGTATCTCGGGCCACAAGATGCACGCGCCACAGGGCACTGGCATCCTCTACGTACGCCGCGGAACCAGGCTGGAACCGCTTTTCTTTGGCGGCTCGCACGAGCGCCAGCGCCGTGCTGGAACGGAAAACCTTCCTGGCATCGTCGGGCTGGGGAAGGCCGCGGAAATCGCTCGTACCGCCCTCGTGGACGGCACTATGGACAGAGTTGCCACACTGCGCAATCGGCTCGAAGAGGGTGTGCTGGCGGAAGTGGAGAGCGCAGGAGTGAACGGTATCGGTGCGCCGCGAGTCTCCAACACCACCAATATTTACTTTGAAGACCTTGAAGGCGAAGCGCTCGTCATCGCTCTCGATCTCAAAGGACTGTCCGTATCGGGCGGCTCTGCCTGCGCCTCGGGCGCCACGGAGCCATCGCATGTCCTCACCGCGATGGGTCTCTCTCCCGCAAAAGCGCGTGCCAGCGTGCGCTTCTCGCTTACGAAGCAAACGACGGAAGACGACATTGACTTTGCTCTCGGCATCATCCCTGCAGCGGCTCGCCGCCTGCGGGAACTGGCTCCGGTCAATGCCGGGACGCTCGGCTAATATCCGCCGGTCATCTTCCAAAGTGCCTCGTTACGCAGTGTAGAGGTTCGTCTCCAGAAACTTGTTTCGGAATTTTCCGTCCGGATCGTAATGCTTCAGAAGCGATTTAAAATCCGTCAGTTTGTTGTACTTTGCCTCCAGTTGCGTGGGAGGAATGGTGAATAACTTCGCCCAGTGCGGTCGCGGGTCGAATGGCGCGAGCTGTCTTTCGATCAGCGGCAGAATTTCCTTCACCGCAGGCCATTCCGGCTTCCATGTGAAGTGAATCGCGAGCGAATCGCGCTTGTAGGCCATGCTCATCCACAGGTTGTCGGCGGCGATGGTGCGCAATTCCGTGATGAAGAGATGCGGGGTGATGCGGTCGCGCAACTTCTCGACGGCGAGGATGGCTTCGTAGCCGTGTTCGCGGGGGACGAAGTATTCGGTCTGCAACTCGGCACCGCTCGAAGGTGTGAAGTTCATGCGGAAGTGCGGCATGCGCTCGTACCAGGGGCCGGGAATGCCCATCTGTTCGGTGCAGGGCGTGGCGTCGTGTCCGGCGATGGGGTGCAGCTTCTTTGTGGCCAGCTTTGCGCCGTAGAACTCGGGCGGAAGCTGAGTCGATGCGCCGGGCTGGACGCGGCTCTTGATCCATACCTCGGTGGTGCGGTGGTTCTGCCAGTCGGTAAAGAGGCTGACACTGTATCCGCTGCCGAAGATGGTGTCGAGGTTGTGTTCGAGCTGGTCGAAGGAAAGGTTCTCATAGACCTCCTGCCGCATGGTGAAGGTAGGAAGCAGGTCGAGCGTGATGCGGGTGATGACGCCAAGCGCTCCCAGCGAAACGACCGCACCGTTAAAAGTGTCGCCATCTTTCGCGCGGGATAGGGTGGCGATGCTCCCGTCGGCGGTGACGAGCTCGATGGCTGAGACGATAGTGCTCAGGTTGCCGTTGTGTATGCCTGATCCATGCGTTGCGGTGGAACATGCGCCTACGACGGTGACATGCGGCAGCGAGGCGAGATTGTTCAGCGCGTAGCCGTGGTTGTCGAGATAGGGAGCGAGCTTTCCATAGCGAACACCCGCGCCAACAGTAACTGTATGCGCTTTGTCATCGATGGTCATCTCGTCGAGATGTTCGAGCGAGATCTGGTTGGCGGTACTGTCCGCAATGGTG
>JAATFH010000192.1 GCA_015655315.1 Terriglobales bacterium | reverse complement strand
GTCGAGATTCGAGAGTTTGCCAAGTAAGGAGTCAGACCTCGCGCTGCCTGAATCCGGTGCTGCGGGACGATGCTGAGGAGCAGTTAGAAGAGAATGCCCGGCGTTACGCTCGGCGAGTTAGAGGGAACATCTGGTCAACTTCAGATGGCGGGATTTGAGCCTTACGATCCCGAGACATTGATTCTCCGCTATACAATTGCTTTGCATGGATATCGTGGATGTGCTGTATCAAGCGACTATTTTGCGCGACCGCTGGCGAGACAAAGCCGCACACTGTGAAGAACGTCTTCGAAAACGTAATTTGACTGAGTTAGAGAGGGCTGTCGAAGAGCAGGAAAAGCTTGTTTACACTCTCGTGGCTGACGAATTGACCGCGCGCCTAGAGCTACCCGAGAAGCCGGCATAATGCTGGCTTCCGGAAAGGTGACCATATGGCAAATACGAAAGCTTTGATTCTCGTGGAGAACACGTGGTTCAATCCACAAAATATTGAATGGGTCGAGACAGTAAAGCCTGACTGACGTGAATGCAGTAGCAATTTAGCCAATCCCGTCGGTTCGTGCCGACATTCAGATATTCCAGATACGCATGCAGGGCGCGGGATTCCGGCCAGGGATAACGCGGAGTGTCATGGCATTTTCCAGCAGGGAGTGTTTGTCGTACCAGTTGAACATCTGAGCAAGCTTTTGTCCGCCGTTCGTGGAGGGTGACTCGATCTCTTTTGCGATCACTAGCCTGCCCAACACATCGCTCATGATGGAGACCACTTCATGCCGGTTCAGAGCGCGGTCCGTATAAAACTCAAAATGTTCATAGCGTAACCGTTCTTCCGTAAAGGCAATGGAAGCGACTTCGGCCACATCGCGGTAATCCACACGTGAAAACCTGGTCCGACCAAGGCTCACCATGGATCCCAGTCTCCTTTACCTTGGACCAGTTGCTGGCGAAGTTCTGATAGAAAACTCCTGGATGAAGGAAGACGTATTCCATGTCTGAATCTAGAATTGCCTCCTCCACAGGTCCCTTCTCGGCGTGGTTCGGAAGTTCGCTAAGGATGGGATGGATCACGGAAGAGAATACCAGGCGCCTAACGCCTCGTATTTCGCGATTTCAACAAATGATCTACCCACCTCGGCTTCGTCGGCGCCGAGTTTCCGCGCGGTCTGCTCATCTTCCGGCTTATGAGCGAGGCCACGGACGTGGACATTGCGCCTGTGCAACTGCATCGCGTCAACGAGAAGGATGAGTAATCGCGCCTAAGCTGTTTCCTTTCGGATCAGAATCGCCCCATGCGATCAAAGTTTTGGAGTCGATGAGATGTAAATGCGCTCCAGACTAATATCGGGAGCGCATTTGACAGCGCACCCTGGCTCCGTTCTAGCGAGTGGAGACGAGGTCTGATTGCGCGGCCTCTGTGATGAACTCCGCAACCTTTTCGGGTTCAGCCAACATTGCGACGTGACTTGTGGGCAACGACAAAATCTTCGCTCCCATTCGTTCGGCCGTGGCTTTCTCCTGCTCTGGAGAAATCGTTCGGTCATTCGTGGCGATGACAAACCAACTCGGTTTGGAACGCCAGGCCGCCTTCGAGATAGGTGTTCCCAGGATGGCTCCCTGAGTCGCGCCCTGTGTGGCAAACAGCGTGTCTTTTTCCTGCGTCGAGAGATCCTGAGCGAAACACTCTGCGACTCCCTTTGGCGTGAGAAGCAGAAAGCCGTCTGCGATCGGTCTGATCTCGCCAAAAGCGGGAGTGGAACCAAAAGGCTCGGCCAGACCCGCAAGAGTCTCACCCTCGTCGGGTGCGAAAGCCGCGACGTACACCAGTCCTGCCACCTTGGGATTGTTTCCAGCTTCGGTGATGATCGCCCCGCCATAGGAGTGGCCGACGAGCAGCACCGGACCATCCTGTGCGTCGATGATCCTGTGCGCCGCCGCCACGTCGTCGGCGATCGAACTCAGGGGGTTTTGCGTGCAGGCGACGTGGAAACCCTTCCTCTGCAGGAGTGGTACGATCTTCGACCAGCTTGAACCGTCAGCCCAAGCGCCATGAACGAGCACAATATTCTTTACCGTTTCCATAATTTCTCCTTAGCTAAATCTTCGGTTGAAAGATGACCTTGGAAGCCGTGCGCAGATGACAACATAACCCACGCATGGCGAATGACTCTGAGGGAATGAGGACACTGCGCTGGGAATCATCGCCGTGAATCCTTCTCAGGACACTGGAGCGAGCATAGTGATGTACTTGAATGTCTTCATTGTCTAAACTGCCGTACTATGGCGAATTCTGCTGAATCGAATTGGCTGGGGCGAGCATAAGATAACGAGACAGGCAGTTGAGCGCGTACCGCTGTCATGGCAAGTGAAATCATGGCCAACGACCCATTACGCAGTCGCGCGATCTGGAGGGCCGTCAACGACACGTCCTTTCGGATCAGCGCTGACTCATTTAGAACGCCGGCGATCGTCAGCGATGCGTTCGGTATCGGTATGGCCCAGCATCTGCATCTGAGTAGCGCTCCAATGATCGGCATTCAGAGCCCCAAGAAGGTCCGCCTGGCTGTGACGCGGCTTACATCCGACTCTGCGCTACCGGACAGGACCCTTCCGTTCCAGCGCGATGAGTTCTTTACGGTGCAGATCTATCTTCGGCCTACCGTCGGCGGGAAGCTCTGGTATGGGAGTCGCGCGGAACCAGTAGACCCGCGCCGATATGACGGGAGCGTAACGATTCACGACTTCGACCGGCAACCGTCCGTCTACTTGGGGAGCGCTTTCGATATTCTGCAGTTCTACATACCGCGCGAAGCGCTGGACGAATTCTGCGAACAGAACCAGTTATCGCGATGCGGCAGCCTGAGCTGGCCTCATGGGCAGGTCGATACCGAGTTCAGGCAGCTTGCTCTCAGCATTCTTCCCGCCTTTGAACATCCTGAATCGAGTTCGCAACTCCACTTCGACTATCTTATCCTCGCGGCGCACGCTTATATCGCCCGCAATTACGGTAGGGTATCGAAATTGATCGAGCCCATTCGGGGAGGGTTGGCACCGTGGCAAAGCCATCGCGCGACGGAGAGGTTACGGGAGAATCTGGATGGCAATATTAGACTCGCGGACCTGGCTCGTGAGTGTGGTCTCTCTCCCAGCCATTTTGCTCATTCATTCAGAAAGACCTTCGGTCAGCCGCCTCACCGATGGCTGATCGAGCAACGTATCCGGTTTGCCCAGAATCTTCTGCTCCGATCCTCTCTGCCAATCATTGACATTGCTCACCGTTCCGGATTCTCGGACCAGACTGCCTTCTATCGGGCGTTCAAACGCGTAACAGACTCCAGTCCTGCCCAGTGGCGGGCGGGACGGAAGATCGACAAGCACCCCTGACAATCAGTGGTCTGGATCCGGGCAATCCGGAAGCGATTCTCACTTGTTGCTAAAAGTCCGGCTCTTTGAGACCCAGATGCTGAGTGTCGGACGTCCGGGCGGAATTCAACAAAGATCAAGCGTTGCGCACCTTAACTACAATCTTCCCGAGTGGGCTCCTGTCAACGTGAGCGAGAGCCTTAGGAAGGTCGTCAAAGGAATACGTCGCCTCGATGATCGGATTGATACGATGCTTCTCCAGAAATGCGAGAAGACCCTCGAAATCTGCGCGCGACCCTACGCTGACGCCTTGCAGGGAAACATTCGTGCCAAGCATCCACGGAATCGCGATAGTCGCCATCACATCTTCGATAAAGCCAACAACGGCGATGTGGCCCTCAAAGGCTGACGCTGCGATGGAATGCTGCAGTGAGCTACCGCCGATCACCTCAATAATGACATCTGCTCCTTTTCCATCCGTAAGTGATCGAACTTGCTGCTCCCAATCGGCAGTCTCGGTGGAGTCGATCACCTCCGACGCACCCAACTGCCTGAGGTAATCTCCCTTTTCTTTACTGCGAGACAGCGCGATGACGCGGTTGCCAGCCGCCTTCGCAAACTGAAGTGCAAAAATGGAGACGCCACCGCTACCTTGGACGAGAACGTTGTCGCCCGGCTCGAGCTGCCTGTGCTTGAAGAGGCCGACCCATGCGGTAACCGCGGCAATCGGAAGGGTCGAAGCTTGTTCGGCGTTGAGGTATGAAGGATATTTAATGACTCCATCCTGGGGAACCACAGCGTATTCTGCGAATACTCCGCGCAACGGCCCTCCGAGAGTCGCATTTGTGGCCGCATAAGAGGCCTTACCGTCGAGCCACTGGACATGCAGCCGAGTAACTACACGCTCTCCTTCAGAGACGCCGCTGACGTTCTTCCCGATAGCTACAACTTCACCTGCCGCGTCCGAACCGGGAATCAGTGGCAGCGGCATGGGCAGAGGATACGTGCCGTCAATAATTGCCTTATCACGATAGTTGAGTGAAAAAGCATCCACACGGAGAACCACCTCGTCAGCACCCGGAGTGGGAATGGTCTGTTCTTTGAGGTACAGGTTGTTATGACCGATTTGATCGATTTGCCAGGCTTTCATAAGATTTCCTTTTGATATTGTGTCGGGACCTTGGTTAAGGAGAGGCCACTCGGCTTCCCCATCGCAATTAGCTGCTGAACTTATCCCATACCGGGGACGACTCCACTCCCAGTCGACCGGAACTTTGAACCTGCAACATCCAGCCGGGATATTCAGCAGGCAATTCACTCACCCGGTCAAGTCCTCTGATTTCTTCTTCGGTGAGCTTGATTTCCAACACAGAGAGATTGTCCTGCAGCTGATCGAGGCGTTTCGCGCCAAGAACAATTGACGTCACGAAGGGCCTCGTGAGCAGCCACGCCAGGGCAATTCGGGCGATGCTTACGTTATGCGCCTTGGCAATAGGGGTCATTGCATCGATTACATCCCATGCCCTCTCTTTGTCCACAATAGGAAAGTCGAACTCGGAACGGCGGGACCCTTCTGGCTTCTGATTTGCCCGGTTGAATTTGCCGGACAGAAGACCACCTGCAAGGGGACTCCATACAGGTAGTCCGGTCTTCTCTGCCTTGAGAAGTGGAGCAATTTCTCTTTCGAGATCACGACCGGCGATCGAATAGTAGGCCTGAACCGTTTCGAATCTCGCGTAATTGTATTGCCGCGAGATGCCAAACGCGGTGGCGATTTTCCAGGCTTGCCAGTTGGAGAGACCGATGTACCGCACTTTGCCTTGCCGGATCAGGTCGTCTAACGCCCGAAGTGTTTCTTCAAGAGGCGTTACATCGTCATCGGCGTGTATCTGATAAAGATCGATATGATCGGTTTGGAGGCGTTTTAGGCTCGCCTCTACCGCGTCCATGATGTGACCGCGCGAAGCCCCCATATCGTTCACACCTTGGCCGACACGCGAATATGCCTTCGTTGCAATCAGTATGTCCTTCCTTGCCAGGTTCAGGTTCTTGATTGCCTGTCCAAGGGTCTGCTCGCTCTCGCCGCCGGAATATACGTCAGCCGTGTCGAATAAGTTGATGCCCGCATCGAATGCTGTCTTCACGAGGACATCTGCTTCGGCTTGGCCTACTGTTCCGATCGCTTTGTAAAACCCCTTTCCCGCAAAGGTCATCGTGCCGAGGGAAAGGCGCGATACGAGTAATCCTGTGTTTCCGAGTGTTTTGTATTCCATGATCCCTTCTCCTGAATCCAAGTCCATTGGCAACTGTGGCCAATGCACCCTGGTGATATCTGTCAAAGATCAGCCGCGTAGTTTCGGCGAACTATTCCGCATCCGCATTCCGATCACACGAGCTTGCGCGGAGTCAAAACGTCTTCCAGTCCGATTCGGCGTAATAGTTCCGCCCTCACACGATCACAAACCATATTTACTACCTCCGCACCATCCTGGGTCGGATCGATGTGCACGCGGAAGGGACGCTTGCCGAATGGCGTGTCTACAAGTCGCACGATGGCATCTCCCACTGCTTCTGCATCAGCGTCGGGAGGAACAATGGAGGCGAAGCCCTTCATCACGTTCTCTCCGAAGTTCTTATACGGTCCGTCATCGTATTCAGCAGCGCGCTCCGTGTCGGCGGGGCGTCCAGAGTGCGCGAAGTGATTTGTGCCTCCCGTGAATGCTCCGGGCACAACAATGGAGGTCTCGATGCCCCAGCGAGTAAGCTCGCGAGCCGAGACCACGGCCAGAGCGTCCATGCCAGCCTTGGCCGCAAAGTATGGCGCGAGGTAGGGAGGAGTGCCGCCGGCAGCGCTGCTGCTCGATACCCAGATCACCAATCCCTGTTTCTGTTTCCTTAACTGCGGGAGGGCCGCACGATTGACGCGCTGGGTGCTCAGGACATTGATGTCATAGAGTTCGGCCAATTGTTGAGGCGTAAAGGCCTCCAATGGACCAAATACCATGTGACCCGCATTGTGTATCACTACATCAAGGCGCCCGTTCTCTTCTACGATCT
Source organism: Terriglobales bacterium (assembly GCA_015655315.1). Lineage (GTDB taxonomy): Bacteria > Acidobacteriota > Terriglobia > Terriglobales > Acidobacteriaceae > Alloacidobacterium. The sequence goes on along the minus strand of JAATFH010000192.1, from coordinate 5,386 downwards.
TTTGGATCGCTATGTTGGTCGACTCCTCAGACAAGACATCCAGTTCCATCGTTCGCAAATCGACATGATTTTCTTGTGAGAACTGCTTGGCTGCTTCAACCTGCGAAGCATTGCGTCCTGTAGTATCACGCATGCTCGCATAGACAACATGACCTGCTTTGGCGAGGGCACGTGCAGTAAGGACTCCGAAGCCACTCGATGCCCCCGTAATGACGATGATGTTCTTCATTTCCGATCTCCTGTAATTCCTTGTGAATGTATCGATGAATTCATTCGAGAATCAGGCGAACCCACCATTGGCGCGCAGAATCTGGGCATTGACCCAACCGCCGTCCGGTCCGGCGAGGAAGGAAACCACGTTCGCGATGTCTTCCGGGGAGCCGAGTCTTTCGAGTGGCGCCAGCTTACTCAACTGCGCGATCTGCTCGTCGGTTTTGCCATTGAGAAAGAGATCCGTTCCGGTGGGGCCAGGCGCTACGGCGTTTACCGTGATGCCGCGTCCGCGCAACTCATTTGCCAATACAGGAACGAGCCCTTCAACACCAGCCTTGGAAGCGATATAGGGGCCATACGTTGGGAAGGATTTCGCCAGCACGCTGCTCGAGAAGGCGATGATGCGTCCGCCTTCGGCCAGGTGTTGAGCTGCCTGCGCAAGACCAGGAAGGTACCACGGAGATTTGTGGAGATGACTTTATCGAAGGTCTCCACGTCTCCCTTTGCAATGGGTGAGAGAGGCATGATGCCGGCGTTGTTGACCACTACGTCCACGCGGCCGAATGTTTCGATGGTCTTATCGAAGAGTTGCTTCACGTCTTCAGGCTTGCTTACGTCAGCCTTGATGTCGATCGCCTCTCCATCCGCGGCGCGGATTTCATTCACAACCTTCTGGGCCTCGTCGGCCTTACCTGCATAGTTGACGACGACGGCAAAACCGTCCGAAGCCAACCGTTTCGCAATACTATGACCGATGCCACGGGATGCCCCGGTAACAATTGCTGTTTTCGCCATGACTTCCTCCATTCCTTTTCAGCTCCGTTCGTCGAAGCCTGATGAATGAAGCATGCGCCGCAGTTTGGGATAAATCCAATGCATAGTACTAATATTGCTTATGCGTTTAACACAATTGCGCCAGGCCGATCTCAACCTGTTGATTGTCTTCGCCGTATTCGCAGAGGAGCGGAATGTGTCCCGGTCCGCGGAACGTCTGCTCTTGAGCCAACCTGCGGTGAGCCGCGCACTTCAGCGGTTACGCGAGATGTTTCATGACAATCTCTTTGTGCGGACGGCTGCCGGCTATGAACTGACGCCACAAGGACAGCGACTTTTACAGGAGCTTGAGTCATGCTGCCGAAGCTCGATCGCCTTCTGAGCGGTACAAGCTTCGACCCGGCGGTCGAACAGGCGACCTTCCGGCTGGCCGTAACGGACAACGCCGCCGCTGTTCTTATTCCGGTGTTATGCCGCGAGGTGCTACCTATTGCGAAGAAAGTGAAGTTTGAATTTATTCCATGGCATCGAGGAAGCTATGAGGAGGTAACGCATGGAAGCGTGGATCTCGCTTTTGGCTCCAGTACCGTGGAAGCTCCATCGGCATTACAGAGTCAGACCATTTATGACGAACAGTTTGTTTGCGTGGCAGACGCCAAAAGGCGTCTGCCTAAGTCACTCACGCTGGAACATTACCTCAAGCTGGAACACATCAGCATCACCATTCTCGGCGGCATTCAGGTATCTCCCGACAAGCCATTGGCTGCAATGGGGTACAAACGTCAAATCGCAATTCACGTGCCCTATTTTGAAGCAGCCATCCGATCTGTTCAGAGAACAAATCTCGTTGCTACCGTTCCCAGTAAATTTTTGGCAGGCATCGGACTGAATTCGGCAATTAGGATCGTCAAGCCACCTCCTGAAATCGCCGGATTCCGGTATGTGATGACTTGGCACCCAAGATTAAATACGGATGCCGCCCACACATGGCTACGAACAACCATGCGCCAAATTGGAGAGGCGGTTGCGAAAAACTGATGCTTTGACAAGGCAGAGCGTCCGGTGGGAAGGTCGACAGACGGGGCGGTCGCATTCAGCAGACTGAGGCGGGTCCGGCCTTCGGCTGCCACAGTGAGGGCCTCTTCGGTTGACCGGGGTTCCGACCCTAATTGCGTTTTGCTTTTCTCTCAAGATGTTCTTTTCCCCAGTCCGAGATCTCGCGGGTTTGCGTACGGCGCGCCGCGGCACCCATGTGCTACCTCAGAATGCTTTTGACTACTGCCCAACTCATCTCCTTTGTGGTCCCGGAGTGATCTTTCAGGACACACACCCGGAGGGCGCGTGAGATGCCGCTCCCCAGACCCAGCGGCGCTTTTTTGGAAGGTTCGGAAAATCTTTTCCAGGCGTGTTCTTTGCGGAGGGTTGCCGAAAAGATTTTCTGAAAACCGAAAAAGCAGAGCCGCGCAGTGTCGCCGGGCGCGGCCTGTCTCTCTCTCGCGCGGTGCCTGAGTGAACATGCAGGGAAACATGAAGATGTGGTGCTTTTGCAAACATAGGGAGGCGTTCAGGTCAGATAACGGAGATGCGCTGGGTACTCATCCGTGACAGAAACAACACTGCATAATGGTAGCGAGTCGGGAGCAAGGTGGACATTGTAAGAGGCGCTTATTTACCGGCAATGATCCGCTGTGCCCTCTCCAGGGCGGCAAGGGCGACAAAACTGCTCAGACTGCGGCGTTCCTGCTTCGCAGCTTTCTCCAGCAGCCGACGTTCTTCCTGGGTGTAGTAGGAGAACACTTTCGCTCCAAGTGGTGACTTGCCGGTGCGCCGGGAAGGAATGTTATCCTTTTTGGCCACCACCTCTTATGGTACTACCGCACTACATAACAAAGGTATTAGGCGAAACATTGTTTGTACGGGCCGGCGGTTCCAGGGGTGGGCCGATCTGTAGCGGCGCCTTGATTCGCCAGCACCGGGAGTCGGGCTCCGCAATTTATGCCCCAGGGATTTTGTCATGGCAAGAGACAAAGGTCGGAACGTTGTCCCACCTTCGAATCAACCGCGGAGAGCGCTTCTGATGGAACTGAAAGGTGAGACTACCGCAGAGGGTGGGAGCGTGGCGACGGCTTCAACAGAGGCGTTCGCTGCACTCAGCCTGGAAGAAGTGATTGCCTATGTGCGCAACCGTCAGCCGAGTGTCGAGATAGCGGAGTTGAAGGTTCTTGGCAAGGTGCAGGTGCTGTCGAGTTCAGAGCACCTGGCATAGCGTCAGAATTGGGATGTCAGGTAAGGTTAGGGTGCGTGTTCTTGATCCACGACTCGACTAGCGCGTGGAACTGCGCTGCACGTTCGAGAAGTTCTGCCGCTTCAGTGGCTGTGGCGATCTGTACTCCTGTGTAGTCGATCACGTTGCGCTTCCGCCGACATCCGTCGAAGAACAACACCAGTTTGTCGGCCTGTTTGCCGAGTGCGAGGCTGGCGCACTCGAAACTGAGAGCACGATGCCCTGGAACAGCCTGCGCGGTATCCCGCGCAGGCTGTCGCCATCCTCGCCACTTGTAAGGCCGCATTATATGCAGTTGCAAACCGGCGGTCCTCGGAGAGCGCAGGAAGTGCCGCGTCAGTCAGGTCCCGCCTGACTACAGCGCGCAGTTCATCGAGTTCCTGCTTGCTCGACTTGTGCGTGTGAATCTTCCGCGCGGCGAGCAATGCTTTCCAACTCATCTTCGGTCCCTACAAGCATTATCTTCTTATTGCGCAACACCGTCCGCAGAAAGTGGTTCTTTGCGGAAACCTTCTTTGCAAATTCGTCGAGGGAGAAAACGGTCGGGTTGATCTGTCTCCCCACAGCCACTTCCACTGCGCGCAGTTTCGGACTCAATTCCATGGTGCTTACATTGCCGAGAACCATGACGTCGACATCACTCTCCGCTGCCTCTTCACTGCGGGCGAGCGATCCATAGATGAAGGCAATTTTCAGTCCCTTAACTCGTTTGACGGACGCCCGAAGCATGGGAACGATGCCGCTGGTCTTTTCAACCAATCCACGTAGCTCGGTGAAGATCGGAGACTCTTCATTGGCCTTGATGTAGCTTCTACGGCCATCCACGCGCTTTTTGAGGATGCCAACACGAACGAGTGCGTCCACCTCCCGCTGTAGAGAAGATGGCCCGGTTCCGAGTGAAGCTGCCAGTTCGCTCAGATACCAGTCCTTATCCAGGCCGGAGAAACAAGGCAGTCAGAATGCCTTGCCGTGTGGGACTGACGAGCGCCGCGAGAGTGGAATCCTTACGCATATCGCGTTTATTATTACGCAAATTGCGTCAATAATCAACCGAAACCGTTTTAGTCGGGAGATGGTGTCCTTTCAGGACACCGCGTGGAAGGTTTTTCCGCGTTTTGTAGTGCCTCGGCGCTCTACGCTTCTCTTCGTCGCAGGAGATCCGAGCGCGTGGCGTGCAAAAGGGACAAAACGGAGAGCGGGACCAAATCGGATCAGCGAGGCTCCACTCGGTCTTCGAAGCTGGGTAAGAAGCTCAATCCGGCCCTTAAGTCATGGCTGGACAATGTCATTATTCCCGCGCTAGTGAGGGAATATCTGGCCGAAATCAAGCAGCAGAATCAACTTGCGATCACAGGGCCTTCAGAGGTAACGTCCGACAAAGGACGGTGATGAGCCATGATCCTGCGTTGTGCTGCTTACGCCCGCTATTCCAGCGACTTACAGAGTCCACGCTCGATTGAGGACCAGCTTCGCATCTGCCGCGAATACGCCCATGCGCGCGGGTTCATCTATCTGGAAGAGCACACCTACACCGATGAGGCTTTGAGCGGAGTCGGGGCTGACCGTCCTGGCTTGGGTCGGCTCATGGAAGCTGCACTCTCCCCGACGCGGCCTTTCGACATCATTCCTGCTCGATGACAGCGGCCGCCTCGCTCGCAACACCAAAGATGCGCTGACCTTCTTCGAGCGGCTGAACTTCGCCGGTATCCGGCTTATCGCCGTCAGTCAGGGCATCGACTCTGAAAACGAGCAAGCGCATGTGCTGGTCACTGTCCACGGTATGGTGGACAGCCTCTACGTGAAGGAGCTTGCGAAAAAGACCCACCGTGGCCTCGAAGGGCTAATGCTGCGCGGCCAGCATACGGGCGGGCGCTGCTTCGGCTACGACTCCGTTCCTGTCGCCGGTACCACCGGAAAGCAACTCGTGGTCAACGAGAGCGAGGCGGCGGTAGTTCTCCACCGAAGTCTCCACAGGGTCAGCAAGAACGAAAGAACAGTCACAACGGTGTATCCACAGCCTGGTTCCGACAATGGGCCTCAACGTCCGATCGGCTTATAAGGATGGATACGCGCGCAACTCATCATGGCCAGGAGAAACGATCTCCACATAAAGGC
>JAATFH010000531.1 GCA_015655315.1 Terriglobales bacterium | reverse complement strand
GTACGTTTGTACTTCTATGAGTGTACAAAAAATAACACACGGACTTGTGATTTTGTTGTTTATATGTGAGGCCCCGAGTCCCACCCAGGTCAAAGCTATTGCCGATTCGGTGGAATTCGAAGAGCATAAGAATTGTGACGAACTCCCCTATAAACACGAAGGCAGACAGACCTATCAATGGGTTTTGATCGATTATGTGAATGTAGTGGTCCACGTGATGTTGCCGGAAAAAAGCAGTCGCCAAAATCATTGAACTTCATCCAGACATTGTGCTGCTTGCATTGAACCTGCCGGGCCTGGAGGCTATGCGCGCAGTGGTAAGTACCTCGCCGGGGACCCGCATCATCCTGCTTGCCAACGTCATCTCAAAGCAGGAAATTCTTCGGGCGCAACAACTCCGCGCCAGCGGCCTGGTCTTGAAGGACGCCCTCCTGGACAATCTGACCTCGGCAATCCGCTCGGTTTTTGCCGGTAAGTGCTGGATAGGCAACCGGCGCGTGAGCAGCTTGCAGGATGCTCTGTCTGCGATGCCGCAAGAGTTGCCTCTCGTTGCAGTCGACAAACAACCTGTGGGCTTGACTCCACGCGAACTGGAAGTCGTAGGTTGCATCATAAATGGATTGAGCAATCGAGAGATAGCGGAACAGTTTCAGTTGAGCGAGGAAACTGTGAAAAGGCACCTGTCGAATATCTTCGAAAAAACGGGTGTCTCCACGCGGCTTGAACTGGCGCTTTTCGCCCTTGACCGCCAACTGGTTGCCTCTGCTTCTTAATCTTCCGTCCTAAAATTCAGAGCCCTCGCCACTTCAGGCATCCATTGCTACACCGCTAACTGCGCGCCTCCTTGTCGCTTCGAATCTGCTTATTGAGGCGTCATGGCCTGGCCGTTTGTTATTTTTGACACCCATTTTTTGCTTTGCTTCTTCCCATAGCCATTCGAGTGGTGTATAAACCTTCTTGCATAGTCATTCGAGTGGAGAACGGGATTGATGGTTTTACGAAGACCTCCGGACGCAGGCGACATTTTGCAGGGAACTCTGGACATGCTCATCATGCGCACGCTGGTCATGGGCGCGGCGCACGGATACACAATCGCGCAGGTTATCGAGCGCACTTCGGAAAATGCCCTCGAGGTCGAGCAGGGATCGCTCTACCCGGCGCTTCACCGTCTTGAGGACCGTGGCTGGCTCGCCTCCGAATGGGGTGTCAGCGAAAACAACCGCAAGGCGAAGTTTTACCGGCTCACAGCCGAGGGCCGGAAGGAACTGAACGCAGCCACTGGTCGCTGGCGGAGAATGACCCGCGCTATCGGCCTCATTCTGGGCGAATCGAGCAAATAGGGTTCAAGAGGAGCACCAATGAGCTTACGCCGCTTCACCCATCGCGCGAGGAAAGATGACGATCTAGCCAGGGAAATTGAGTCGCATCTGGGTCATGCACAGGACGATCACGCCGAACGCGGTTTGTCTGAAGAAGAGGCGCGGCGTCAGGCACGTTTGCGATTCGGCAATCCACGCGTGACCCGCGAGCGCGTCTGGCGTTACCGGTCCTTACCGTGGATCGAAGATGGCTGGCGAGATCTGCGTTTCGCGCTCCGCTCGCTCGGCAAAACACCAGGATTTACGCTGATTGCGATCCTGGTCATCGCTGTCGGCATCGGTGTGAACACTGCGGTCTTCTCTGTCATCAATACTGTGCTTCTTAAACCGTTGACCTATCCCGATCCGCAATCGCTGATGCAACTGGTGAACATCACCCCGCAGGGACACTTTCCGGTTGCGAGCATACCGGAGTTGAATGTCTGGCGTCAGCAGACCAGCGTCTTTCAGCACGTCGCAGCCTATGACTTTGGCGGAGCAGGGATGAACCTCACGGGGGGAGATCATCCTCAGCAGGTACAGGGCATCCATGTCACCTCGAACTACTTTGCCTTATTCGGAGCACCCGTCGTCGCAGGACGCACTTTTACGGCGGAAGAAGACGCGCCGCACGGCGGTCAAGTTGCGGTGCTGAGTTATGGTCTATGGAAAAGCCGTTTCGGCGGCAACCCTAAAATTGTTGGCTCGACGATTCAACTCGATGGCCAGCCCTATCTCATCGTGGGCGTGATTGGTCGCGGCTTTGTTACAGATACTCCCGCTGATCTCTGGGTCCCTTTCCAGTTCGATCTGACCTCGCAAGATATGGCTCACTACTTCACTGTTGCTGCGCGGCTTAAACCGGGCGTGACAGTGCCGCAGGCAAATGCGCAGCTTCGACTCGCAGCCGACCAGTATCGCCATGCCTATGGCAGCAACTCCCTTCCTCCCGGCGGCGGCTTCGGTGTGATTTCGCTTCAGGAGGCGACGATTGGAGACACACGCTTTCCACTTCTGGTCCTTCTTGGGGCTGTTGGCTTTGTTTTGCTTATCACCTGCGCGAATGTCGCGAACCTCCTGCTGGCCAGGGCTGCCGCGAGAAAGCGGGAACTCGCCACGCGCGCGGCTCTCGGTGCTGGGCGTGGTCAAATTATTCGACAACTCCTTACTGAAAGCCTCGCTTTATCGTTATCAGGTGGATTGCTCGGACTCGTTCTTGGATTCATCGGAGTCCGCCTGCTACTTGCTATCAACCCCGGCGGTATTCCCCGGCTTGGCGAAAACGGCTCGGCGGTTACGCTCGACATCAACATACTGTTATTTACTCTCGGCATATCCGTTCTCACCGGCATTCTCTTCGGTCTCGCACCGGCTATCAGCGCGTCCCGTCCCAACCTCACGGCCGCGCTCAATGAAAACGGAAACCAATCTGGTATTGGATTTCGCAGAAGCAAGCTCCGCTCTGCGCTGGTCGTAAGCGAGATGGCGCTTGCGCTGGTTCTCGTGATTGGCGCTGCTCTGCTGATTCGCACTTTCATGAAGCTGGAGGGCGTCGATCCCGGTTTCGACACGCACAATTTGCTCACATTGGCCATGTCGATCAGCGGCGACCGCTTTCAGAAGACAGCGCCCGTCGCACAGATCATTCGTGACGGAACCGAGCGCCTCATGGCTGTTCCTGGAGTGGTCGATGCCGCCGTGACGAACTGCCTGCCGTTGCAGGGTGGCTTTGGCATGATCTTTGACATCATTGGCCGTCCGAAGGGCAATCAACCTTTCACTGGTGGAGCGGGCTTTTATTCGACATCGTGGGGCTATTTCACCACGTTCAAGATTCCTCTTCTGCGCGGCCGTAACTTTACCGAACAAGATAATGGCGCCGCTCCCCATGTGGCCATCATCAACGAGGCGATGGCCAGGCAATACTGGCCCAAGGGCGACCCGCTGAAAGATCGCCTGCAGATCGGGCCCGGTGCCGGGCCTGCCTTCGCGGAGCCTCCGCGTCAGATCATCGGCATCGTTGGCGATACGCACGATGGAGGTCTCAATCGCGACCCCTTCCCGATGATGTACATTCCCATCGCCCAGATGCCCGACGCTGAGACGGCACTCAACTCACGGGTGGCACCGCTGTATTGGGTCGCCCGAAGCAATGTCGACCCCCACGCGCTGGCGACGCCGATCT